>JALFYG010000045.1 GCA_022784805.1 Spirochaetales bacterium | reverse complement strand
CTTTTATGAGAGAGTTTGTTGAACATTTAACAGAGAGAAACTATCAAAAGAGAAAGGTTGCCACTATTGAAAACGGTTCTTGGGCTCCAATGGCTACGAAAGTAATTAAAACAATGATGGAAAAGAGTAAAGAAATAGAGTGGATAGGAAATGCTACGATTATGAGTGCTCTTAACGAGGCATCCTCATCCCAGATAGAGGCAATAGCTGAAGAGCTTACAAAATAAAAAGAAAAGAGCCGTCGGATTCGTTCGACGGCTCACTTACTAAAGATTGAGTTCAACCTTCAAGTTTCTCTTTGATCATCTCAAAGACTGTCTTCCAGGAGCAGAGCTCGTTCTCGTTGAAATAGATGGCGATTTCTCTCTTTGCAGATGTTGGGCTATCTGAACCATGAATGACGTTATAGCTCATCTGAGGTGTGAAGTCTCCACGGATTGTACCGACTTCGGCCTGAGAAGGATTTGTCTTACCCATAAGCTGTCTCATGCCGCTGATGCAGTCTTCGCCCTCCACAACCATTGCTACTATTGGACCGCTTGTGATGAACTTTACAAGTCCTGGATAGAATGGCTTACCTTCATGCTCAGCATAGTGTGCTGCAGCTTGCTCCGGTGTAACAGAGAGCATCTTAAGCCCTACAATCTTATAACCCTTGTCTTCAATTCTACTGATGACTCTTCCAATAAGTCCCCTTTGGACACCATCTGGTTTGATGGCAATAAAAGTTCTCTCTTTCATTTTTTTAATCTCCGAGGAGATGGTATCACATTTATTTACTGAGAAAAAGTAAGGGACAGAGATGAAGAACTGTTGCAAGTTGTTGCATCTTTTGTTTGACATCGCATTTTTTGCTGATATTCTATAAATGACGACATTCCGTCTTAAGGAGAAAAGTACATGGCAGATTTGATGAGACCAATCCCTTTTAGTGAGCTTCTCGCCCGCATCAGTGGAGAATTTAGAAACCACGATTCTATCTTTGCTATACATAAAGACCAGTTTTACAAGGATGATGGAAAACATAAGGTCAAAGTTTTTTCTGAGAGTGCATCCACTCCTATGGGACCTGCAGCTGGTCCACATACACAGCTTAGCCAGAATATAGTTGCTTCCTACCTCGTTGGAGCTAGATTTATTGAGCTGAAGACTGTTCAGATTATGGATCATCTTGAGATTGCTAAACCTTGTATCGACGCTCGTGATGAAGGATACAACGTAGAGTGGTCCACAGAGTATACTCTTGAGAAGGCATATGACGAGTACCTCAAGGCTTGGATTGTTCTTCACATGATTGAAAGCGCCATCGAAGGCAAGGTTGTCGACAAACCATCCTTTATCTTCAATATGTCCTGTGGATATAACCTTGATGGCATCAAGCAGGAAAAGATGCAGATCTTCATCGATAGTATGATCGATGCTGGAAAGAAGCCTCTATTCGACGAATATATCGGAGAAGCAAAGGCTATGGTTGAAGATGGATTATTTGATGGTTCCGAGTGGGAAGGAAGAGAAGAGAAGGTATTGAAGACTCTTGATAACATCTCAAAGAAGATTTGCCGCTCTGTCACTGTCTCTACAATGCATGGCTGTCCTCCAAAAGAGATCGAAGCCATCTGTTCATATCTTTTGACAGAGAAGAAACTTGATACTTTCGTAAAGCTCAACCCAACTCTTCTTGGTTATGACACTGTAAGAAAGGTCCTCGATGATCTCGGATATGGCTACGTAGTTCTTAAGAGAGAATCCTTCGAACACGATTTGCAGCTTGTTGACGCAAAGGCAATGCTCCATCGCTTGGTTGACTTGGCAAAGAAGGAAGGAAGAAAGTTTGGTGTCAAGCTTACCAATACTCTTGGTAACGTAAACCCTCAGGATGTTCTTCCAGGTGACGAGAGATATGGTTCAGGTAGAATCCTTCTTCCTCTCTCATCACGTGTCGCTCTTATCCTCTCCGAGGAGTTCAACGGTACTCTTCCTATCTCTTACTCAGGTGGAGTCAGTGCTCTCAGCGTAAAAGATCTCTTCGAGACAGGTATCCATCCTATTACTCTTGCTACCGATATGCTCCACCCAGGTGGATACGCAAAGATGAAGCAGCTCTGTGAAATCTGTAAGGAATCTCCAGCTTCTTGGGAGAAAGAGTCTATCGATATCTCAAAGCTCAGAAGATTTGTTGAAAAGGTATCTGATCCAAAGGGAATCGCAGGTAAGGAGTTCAGAGGAACAAAGACATCTAAGGTTGGAACACCTCTTTCACTCTTTGATTGTTATGTAGCTCCATGTGTAGAAGCTTGTCCTATCCATCAGCCAATTCCTGAGTATGTCGCTCTTGCAGGAGAAGGCAGAATGGCAGAGGCATTGAGCCTTATCTATACATCAAACGCTCTTCCTAACATCACTGGTTGGATTTGTGACCATCAGTGCCAGAACCACTGTACAAGAATGGACTACGAAGGACCAGTTCAGATCAGAGAAGTCAAGAGAGTCTGTGCAGAGAAGGGCTTTGCTGAATACAAAGATACTATGTGGGAAGCTCCAGATGAGCCAGCTGATGTAAAGGCTGCTGTCATCGGTGCTGGTCCAGCAGGCCTTGCCGCTGCATATTTCCTCGCTCAGTCTGGCTTCGATACATCTGTATTCGAGAAAGAAGAGAGAGCCGGCGGTGTTGTTGCAAATGTCATCCCTGAATTTAGAATTCCATTGGAAGCTGTAGACAGAGACGTTGAGTTTATCAAGGACAATGGCGTCAAATTCAACTTCAAGACAGAGAAGACTATCCAGGAATTGAGAGACGAAGGCTTCGAATACATCTTCGTATCTGTTGGTGCTACAGCATCCAACGATCCTCATGTTGATGGAAATGGAGAAAGAGAGAGTGCAATTTCATTCCTTCTCAGAAGTAAGAGAGGAGAAGAGATTGACCTTGGTAAGCACGTTGTTGTAGTCGGCGGTGGTAACACTGCAATGGATGCAGCAAGAATGGCTGTAAGAACAAGAGGCGTCGAGGACGTAACAGTAGTCTACAGAAGAAGCGAAGAAGAGATGCCTGCAGACAGGGAAGAGTATGAACTTGCTCTCTCAGACGGCGTCAAGTTTATCTTCCTTGCTAATCCTTCAACAGTTGTTGACGGCTTGATGACAGTCAAGAAGATGGTTCTTGGAGAAAAGGACGCTTCTGGCAGAAGAAAGCCTGTTGAAAGCGGCGAGACATTCACTCTTGACTGTTCTTATATGATCAGTGCCATCGGTGAAAAGGCAGATCAGAATGTTCTTGCTGCTCTCGGCCTCACGGAAGATGACAAGGTCTATGTCATCGGAGACACAAAGACTGGTCCAAGCACAGTTGTAAGATGTATCGCATCTGCTCAGAGTGCCGTTGACGATGCCATCGACAAGGTCTACGAAGATATTCTTGCTTCTGAAGAAAATGAAAAGGAAGAGTGCACTTGCGAAGGCGAATGCACATGTGGCGCTGAAGCTGAAATTCCAGAAGAGGAAGAAGACGAAGATATCGATGAAATCAGAGATGAAGAAGATGATTTCTTTGCTTCCATCAGAGAAAAGAAGGCTAAGGTCACACTCTCTCTGCCAAAGGGAGACAAGAAGTTCCTTGAAAGAGAGGCCAAGAGATGTCTCGAATGCTCTTACTACTGCAATAAGTGTACGGAAGTATGTCCAAACAGAGCCAATGTAATGATCGATTTGAGAGATACAGGTCTCTTTGAAGATCCATTCCAGATTCTCCACTTGGATGCATATTGTAACGAGTGTGGAAACTGTGCTGCATTCTGTCCTCACGATGGTGGACCTTACCTTAAGAAGTTCACACTCTTCTCTCGCCCAGATGACTTCGAGAACAGCACAAACAGCGGTTTCTATGCAGACAATGACCAGATCACTATCCGCTTGGATGGAAAGGTTATAAACGGAGAGCTGGATGGAGAGGGAAGATTGGATGCTGATGTTCCTGAAGAGGTAAAGGCAATGATCGAGACAATATTCATCTCTTACTCATATCTTTTGGGACCTGTGGAGGAATAA
>JALFYG010000042.1 GCA_022784805.1 Spirochaetales bacterium | reverse complement strand
ACACTACTCTTCTTCATGCTTCTGTCTCCTACCCAAAATAAGGGAAAGAAGGAACACTGCCCCGAATATCAAACTTATGGTTTCCCAGATGGCAAGGTCTGCAAAGTTCCCTGAGAAAGATAATCCAATGAAGCCTGTAAGGGCGTAATCTACAAGACAGAAGACCGCCCCGCCCTTACTCTTTCTGGCACTGATTGATACTATTCCTCCAATAAGAAGGAGTATGGACATCACAATTCCAAATCCACCGCTTCCTTCCCCTTCTTCTAAAAATATTGCGTCTCCAAGTCCTACAAGTGCAGATTGAAAAAACAACACTACAGACAGGACTATGGCGATTATTCCTATTATTAGCTTTGCTGTCTTCATAAAATCCTCCTTCTTTCAGCTTAGAACTGAAGGAAAAGAAGGTGTTATGCTCACAGCATAATCATTCCAGCGGAGAGAGTCCTTTATCTGACAAAAGGATATTCAAATCAACGACTTTCTTTACCCCGCTGTTTACAGCACAGGCGATCAAGGCATCCCTTGGATTCTTAGGATATAAGGGTTGGAAACCACCCTTCTCTAGGCATCTATCAATCTCATCCAGCCCTAGTCCTCCACCAAAAGACAGTGCAAGGATCTTATCCCTTGTTGGATTTCTTACTCCTGATAGAATCTGGTAGGCATAGTGTATTTCGAGTCCACTATTCTTGATACACTCGCTCTTATCCATCCCCTTCTCCTTAAGAATAGACAAGAGGTAATCTCTCCAATCCAGTGGATAAGAAAACTCTTTTGAAAACTGATCCCAATCCTCTACCTTCGAGGAGCGGAGTATTCCCTTTAACTCGGATGTTTTTCTTTCTGTCATGATAGAGAATATGCTAATGTAGAAATATGGAAATGTCATGGGAAGATTGGGACTGGTTTCCTTTTGATAGATATGAGCCATCAGATACCTCTTTAGATACTAAAGGCGTGGTGAAGGCAAAGCGCATTGAGGACGGAAAGCTCTTTGCCATTAAACGCTCTCCGAAAGAATCGAAGGGTGTTTATCAATTTTTGAAGAATTATAATTTCAAAGGTATTCCGAAAACGGAAGAAATTATTAATAGAGAATCGTACATTGTCATCATAGAAGAGTATATAGACGCTCCTAATCTCCGCACCCTCTTAGATAGAGGTATCAAATTCAACGAGAAAGAAGCCAGGTGGATAATCACATCACTATCCAATATCCTAAAACCTCTCCACAACCATCTACCGGCCATCATCCATCGAGACATAAAACCAGAGAATGTTCTTTTGGACAGCAATGACAAAGTCTGGCTCATTGATTGGGGAGCTGCCAAGAAAGAACATACTTATAAGAACAGGGACACCGTGTTGATGGGAACAGAAGGATACGCTGCTCCCGAGCAATATGGCTTCTCCCAATCCGATCCTTCTACTGATATTTATGCACTGGGAGTGCTTCTTAACGAGATTCTCACCGGACACTTACCCTCAGAAAAGAAGTGTACTGGACGAATGCGTACTGTTGTAGATAAATGCACTGAGCTGGAGAAAGCCAATAGATATAAAAGCGTAGAGGAGCTAAAGAAAGCTATTAACCTCTCAGATTGGAGACGCTGGCTTCCTCCTGGTTTCAGAGGGAGAAGTATAGTCTTGAAGCTCGTATCCTCGTTTCTATATCTCTTCCTTGCTTATGGAACACTCACTATGGACGTGAAAGACAGTGCCTCTACGACTGAGACTGTTCTCAATAGAATCTTCTCCTTTATCCTCTTTTTCTCCATCGTCCTCTTCTCTGGAAATTGGGGAAACATTTGGCCACATCTATTTCTCCTGAAAGAGAAAAACAAAGTACTGAAGACTATAGGCTTCTTTCTTTGGCTCTTACTCTTGATTATCGTGGTCATGAGTATATTCTATCTATTCGAGTGGATACTACTTTAGAGAGATAATAGGCCCCTATTATCAAATTGAACAAACAACCATTATATAGAACAATCTTTATGTAGTAATATGGATAATTACTTCTTCTAAAAGATGTTATACATAATATGTTATCTATTTGAAGAGTAGACTATATCTACACCCATGAGTTTTTTATCTACTCTTCCTTCCAACACCATTTGATCTATGGTAACACGGAGTCTTTTTGTTATTCCTTTGTATCCCAGAGCCTTTGAAATCTCTGTGATTGTAAGAGGAGTTCCTTCTATTATCTCAATGATTTTGTTCTCGTAATCATCAGCTTTCTTTGTCACTTTAGAACGGAATGATGGGTGAATTGGGATAATGACAGAAAGGTACTGTCTCTCTTTGTCCATCTCAATTTTAAACCTTTCACTACCATTATCTTTGAGCGCCTTCAAAGCGGTAGGGAACCCAGTATTTCTTCCTTCTATCAAATGAAGCTCTTTCAAGAAATCACCAATACGCCTGTTTCTATAGACCTTGGCCCTGAAATCATACCTCTTGATTTTCTCATCCGTAATACTTCTATCAAAGCCAGGATAGCTTGTTATCTCCATGGACAAAGGTGTAATCTTGACAACAATAGGCTCCTGTATTTGATAGGATCTATGATATACAGCGTTGGATAGAATTTCCTCGACAGCTTTATAAGGATAGTTTGTTATCCTCTTCGCCTCTGGTTGTCCATCTATTTTAAAGACTCGCTCTGATATGACATAACCCTTGATATAAGAGAGAGCATTTCTCAGTTGATACTGAATCGGACCAGTGAACACTTTCTCTGTCATCCCTTCTCCTGTTGCTTTAGGAATATCGACTACCTCGATTCGAGCATTTCTGAAATACTTTTCTGTATTCATAGAAAACATCAAAAGGCCCACATTTCTTGGCTTTAGACACTCTTCGCTTCCACCAACTAGCTGCATATCTCTTGCGATGGAAAGGGCATCTTTTTTGATGCTTAATCCATATAAGTCACTTCCGACTTCCTGGAGATGCTCAAGCATCAAACTAGCGCTTAAATCTGACACATCAGCAGCCAAGTTTTCTCTATCATCAAAAGGAATATTAGAAGAAACATAGAAAAGCTCTCTCTCCTCGTTCCTGTCTGCCACTACAGTACTGGAGAACTTTCTGATGTAATATTGCTTTATGCTTTGATTCTTTGTCACTTCTTTTGGTGCTTTGTATGGTCTACCAAATCCTCCTGACACCCAGACAATAATTACCCATACACCTTGAAACAATACAGGTTCAATGACCGGTGCATAATATGGCTCAATAAACCGGGAATACTTATGTAAGTCTTCTATGATCTCATCAACTCTATCTTTATCAATGCCTTTTGCTACAGGACAACCATTTTCCTCTTCAACGCCAATAACAATATAGCCACCACCCGTATTTTCTATGTCGTTGGCAAATGCGCATATAGTGGGAATAATTTCGTCGGGATTGTAATCTCTTCTGTATACTATCCTCTCCGGTTCTATAATTCTTCCGCTGATCAGTTCTTCGACATTTATAGGTAAGGCCATTGTTGTTCCTCCAAATCTATTACACACCCAAAGTCTCAATCTGTCGATAACTCGATGAAATTTTTATCATGTACTCGACGCGCCAGTGTCGAGTCTGTCGAGTCTGTCGAGTCTGTCGAGTCTGTCGAGTCTGTCGAGTCTGTCGAGTCTGTCGAGTCTGTCGAGTCTGTCGAGTCTGTCGAGTCTGTCGAGTCTGTCGAGTCTGTCGAGTCTGTCGAGTCTGTCGAGTCTTAAAACCTACTCGTGTTTATCCACCTTCTTCTGATTATTCTTCTCCATATCAGCAAAATAAAAGCCCTCTTATGGCTATCCATAAAAGGGTCTATGTGCCCAGAACGAGACTCGAACTCACACACCATTGCTGGAACTAGGACCTGAACCTAGCGCGTCTACCAATTCCGCCATCTGGGCAAATCTGCAAAAGATGGTAACTTGTATAGAGATTAAGTGTCAAGCAAGGCTAGCCCTTGAGGGGCAAAGCTATTACACTTTCCCTTATGATAAATATTCTCTTTTTGGGGGAACTTGTCGGTAGATGTGGCATCGCTTCTCTTAAGGCTGGACTCCCTGGAATTAAGACTAAATATAGTGTTGACTACACCGTTATCAACGGTGAAGGAATGACCAATGGCTATGGAATTGGCAAGCAACACTCCATGCAACTAGGGAAACTAGGCATCGATCTCACCACCGGTGGAGAGAAGATGTTCTATAAACCAGATTTTGTTGAGTTCATGCAGAAGTGCTCCTTTGTATTGAGACCACTGAACTATCCTCCTCAGTGTCCTGGAAAGGGTGCCAAGAGTGTCATAATCAACAACAACCAGTTTCTTATAATAAACCTACAGGGACACTCTGGCATGAAGCAATCTATACAGAATGCCTTTGTTGCCATCGATAACTTTCTCAAGAAAGTGGAGGGAGACCCAATAATCCTTGTTCAGTACCATGCTGCAACCACTGCAGAAAAGGCTACTATGCTCCATTTCCTGGATGGCAGGGTATCTGCAGTAGTTGGCACCCATACCAAAGTTATGAGTGCTGACGAAAGGGTTACTGATAATGGAACGGCATTTATAAGCGACAACGGAAGAGTCGGCTCCTTTATGAGTGTCGGCGGCTTCGATACGGAGACGGAAATCAGCAAGTATAGAAGCCAGATCCCTCTAAGAAGCAGAGAGGCATGGGATGACCCAAGAATACAGGGTGTAGTCGTTTCAATTGATGAAAACACAAAGAAGGCTGTAAAAATAGAGATAGTGGACGAAAAAATAAACGTCAAAAAGCCTCAGGAAGGATAATGTGGAGAAGACAGTAACTGTAATTGAAAACTCAAAGGAAGGGATCAAAGTGGGATGCGATGCATCAGCTTGCAGCGGATGCAAAAGCGAGATGTTCTGCAGAAACAAGGACACTGTATTCACAGTGGAGAATCCTTCTTCCCTCCCTCTTAATAAGGGAGACAAAGTAACCATCGATATCCCTGAAGGAAGGGCTACTCTCTCTGTAATCCTATCTTTGGCTTTGCCTCTTTTATTGTTTCTCCCTGGTTACTTCGTAGGTAAGGCATTCTTTAAGAGTGAAATAGCCATGGCCCTTATGGGATTCTGTTTCATGGCCATAGGCTTCGGAATATCAGCAATAATCTTTAAGGTAAAGAAACGCTACTTCTCTCCTATAGTCCTGGGTAAGGAGGAAGAATGAGAAAAACCCTTTTCCTATTGGTCATTGTCCTCTTGATAGTCTCATCTTGTAAGAAAGATGAGAGCGTTGTCGAGACAGTAAAAGACGAAATGGAAAAAGGAATATACCCAGACATTATCCTGGAGAACGCGGAGTATCATATTGGGGAAGATGGCTCTTCCCCCATCTATATGACTGCAGGAAAGATTACCTTCTATTCAAAAGACGGCTATGCTTTGGTGGAGAGCATGGAATTCGTCTCAAAGGATGATGAAGGAAACACCTCTATCAGCGGAAGCGCTGTGAAAGGCAGAATCGACACTGAAGGAAGCAGCATGGATCTCTCTGGTGGCGTAGTCTTTAAAGATGAAGAAAGAAACATGGAAATAAAAGCTGAAAGCCTTGTTTTCGACAGAAGTGAAGATACTATCGTTGCTGACGGCAGAGTTATGGTAGAATCAAAGGAAGGAAACTTCATAGGCAGGGACTTCAAAGGCGATTTGAGGACCGGAGTCTATGTTTTCTCAGAGATTGAAGAAGGAGAATTAAACTTTGATTAAGAAATTATCATTACTTCTCACACTTATTATATTCTCCCTCCATCTTCTTTTCTCGGAGACCATAACCTTCTCTGGCGGAGAGAGCCGCCTAGTGATGAGAGAGGGTGAGAAATCAGTGACACTGAAAAACGGTGCGGAGGTCACAACCGGTTCCCTTTTCATCAAATCAGAAGAGATGTCCCTCTCAGGGGATGACTGGAAGACTATCTCCGCCAAAGGTGACATCAATCTAAAGGATGAAGAGAGAGGCATTGAAATAAACACAGAGTCTCTTTGGTTTGACAGGGAAGATGAAATACTTGTGATTTCTTCCTGGTTTGAGATTGATGACACCACAGAAGAATTATATGCCCAGGCAGGAAGTCTCAGATACGATATGAAGAATGAGAAACTGGAGATGGGCATGCAGGTCACTCTCTTTAAGATAGCAGAGGGAGAGGTGATGAAGTGCACCTCCGAGTCCGTCACCTATGATAAGTCCACGGGAATACTTTCTCTCAAAGGTGGGGCAAAAGTAGTATGGAAGGGAGATGACTACGAAGCTCAGATTATCACTGTGGACACCAATGACAACACTATCTCCCTTTCAGGAAGAATTAAGGGGACTATAAATGGCTGATAGACTGGAAGTAAACCATCTCTCCAAATTCTATGGAAAAAAGCATGTTGTAAAGGATGTATCATTTTCTATGGAAAGTGGGGACATTACAGGACTCTTAGGCCCCAACGGTGCAGGAAAGACCACATCATTCTATATGATCGTAGGATTTATCAAGGCAAATGGAGGAAAGATCCTCATTAATGGCGAAGATATCACACCACTTCCTATGCACCAGAGATCAAAACTAGGCTTGGCTTATCTTCCTCAGGAGCCTTCAATATTCCGTAAGCTGACAGTTGAAGACAATATTATGCTGGTCCTGGAGACCCAGGAGTATCTAACGGCAAAAGAAAGGAAAGAAAAGCTTGAAGAGCTTCTTACAAACTTCGGTATCGACAGGATAAGACGCCAGTATGGTTATACTCTCTCCGGAGGAGAAAGAAGAAGAACTGAGATTGCAAGAGCCCTTGCAACAAGCCCAAAGTTCCTTCTTCTTGACGAGCCTTTTGCAGGAATAGACCCCAAGGCTGTATACGAGATCAAGCAGATAGTAAAGCACCTCTCAAAGAGTGGAATCGGTATCCTCCTCACCGACCATAATGTAAGAGATACCTTGGAGATCACAACCACAGCCCACATTATTTCCAGTGGTGAAATACTGGTTTCCGGAACAAGAGACGAGGTTTTGGATAACGATACGGCAAGAGAAATATACTTCGGAAGAGATTTCGATGAATAAAAGGTGAAAAATGGCTCAGAATATTTCTCTAACAATGTCACAAACCCAAAGAATGGATGTCTCCCAGATGCAAGTTCTGGAGATAGTGACACTGCCTTTGGAGGAATTGTCTGAAAAAATAAAGAAAGAAGCGGAGAAGAATCCTGTTATAAACATCACAGAGCCTGAGAGATCCTATGAAGATATCTCATCCCGATCTTACTCTTCTTCCAGAACCTATGCTGACGAAGCCAACTCTTCAGATTACTCCGACGACGGAGAGAACGATTGGTTTGAGAAGACCGTAACAGAGAAAGAAAGCCTCACGGAGCACCTGATGAAACAGCTTGGGTGCATTCCTCTCTCAGAGGAAGTTAGAAGGGCTGCTGATATTCTTATCTCATCTTTGGACCCTCATGGCTTTACCGGTCCAGATCCCTCATCTCTCCTTCCTGAGAGCCTTAAGCCTTATGCAAAAGAAGCCGTGGAGGCTATCGAAACCATGGAGCCAACGGGCGTCGGAGCAAAGGATTGGAAAGGGGCGATAATGCTCCAGATCAAGGAAATTGAGAAGAATCCTGAAGAAGTTTCACGCTATAGGGACATCATTTACCATGGCCTCGATTACATCAAGGAGAATAGACTTGATGCCCTTGCAAAAGCTCTGAGAATAGGAAGAGCAGACCTAGATGGTATGCTTGAGATAATAAAGACACTCACTCCCTTCCCCGGCCTTAAATACTCTTCAGATTATACCCAATACTCTGTTCCCGAGCTCTCTTTCCACAACCAGGACGGGACCATACACATGAAGGTGTTGAAGGGCAACCTTCCTTCCCTTGAAATCGACTCCTCATACCTTGAAATGAGGGATGAGCTGAAAAAAGATAAATCAGAAAAAGGAAAAGAGGCTGCAAAGTATTTGGGAGAGAATATCACATCAGCCCAAAGCCTTGTGAAGAT
>JALFYG010000037.1 GCA_022784805.1 Spirochaetales bacterium | reverse complement strand
AACAAGTACAATGTAATAAAGATGGACATAAATGGTATTGCCTTTAAAAAAGGAAACATGACCATCGCTCAATATTATAACAAGGAAGTGGTGCCAGAGCTGATAAAACAGTATCCGAGCGTCGGATTATCTGAGGATATTCCTCTATCTAATGCGTTATTTTCCATTTATGAGGCTACGGGTGATAGATTTGTATTTATAATCGATGAACACGATCTTCCAATCAGAGATGAAAAATATGCTTCAGAGTTATCAGAATACATTGAATTCTTGGTTTCACTGTTCAAGAATGAAGAGACTAATCAAGCTATAGCACTTGCCTATTTGACTGGCATCATGCCCATCATCAAGGACAAGGTTCAGTCCAAGCTCAATAACTTCGCGGAATATACCATGCTTGAAGCTGATGAGATGGTTCCGTTTATGGGATTCACGGAAGCGGAGGTCAAAAGCTTGGCCATGAAGTCTGGAATGGACTTTGAAGAGCTGAAACTTTGGTATGATGGATACAATTTGAATGGCATAGAGGTTTATTCTCCAAAATCTGTCGTCACTGCACTTGGAAAAAAAAGATGTGGTGATTATTGGACCAAGACCAGCTCCTATGAGGCAGTCACCGACTACATCACGCTCAACCTGGAAGGCTTGAAGGAAGATGTAGTTGAGATGCTTTCAGGAGGGAAAGTCGATGTAAGCACCTCTCTATTCAGGAATACTTTGGAGTTCGGAGACAAAGACGATGTGTTGACGTATCTGATTCACCTTGGATACTTGGCTTATGACGAGCTCGATAGTACCTGCTACATACCGAACAATGAAATAAAGGATATGTGGGTGGTTTCATTGAGAAAGACAAAGGGATACATGGAGGTGGCAAGGATGATTAACGCCTCCAAGAAGCTCTTGGAAGACACCATAAACGGCGACGAGAATGCTGTAGCTGAAGGTGTGGCCAAGGCCCATATGGAATGTAGCAGCATACCCCAATACAACAATGAGGCCTCATTGCAGTCATCGCTTCGCCTCGCTTATTACTATGCAAAGAACTACTACACTGTCTTCAACGAGCTTCCTGAAGGAAAGGGCTTTGCGGATGTAGCCTTCATCCCATACAAGCCAAATGTTCCTGCAATAATAGTGGAGCTCAAAAAAGATGATACAGTAGAGAACGCCATCAAACAGATTAAAGACAGACGGTATCCCGATGCCTTGGAGAAGTATAAGGAAAACATCTTATTAGTCGCCATCTGCTATGACTCCAAAAACAAGGAATACTATTGCAGGATAGAAAGATCTTAACCCGAACTGGATTTAAGGTCTGATTAGAGCCAAATAAAAATCCAATGATTATCTCATTGGAATGGCGCACTCTTATTTCTTAATGGTCCCAGGCAGAATCGAACTGCCATCTAATCCTTAGGAGGGATTTGTTCTATCCATTAAACCATGGGGCCGACCGCAATTTAGTATAAAAAAATACACTCTACTAATCAAGATGTGCCATTTCTTCACTTTTCTTATGTTTCTGAAAACTGTATTATCAAAAATAGGAGGGCACAATGACCGTATCCAAGAACATGACAATTAATCCTGTAACAACATCTCCTGAAATGGGAGTATTCGAAGCCTTTGAATTAATGAAGAGTGAAGGAGTACAGAGATTACCTGTTCTGGATAGTGAAGGAAATCTGGTTGGAATCATATCAGAGAAAAACATCACATCTGCCGCTGCAGACAGAGAAGTTTCCATTGTCGAGTTCGCACTCCTATTGTCCAAAATCAAGGTTGGTGATGTTATGACCAAGGAGGTCATAACAGTATCTGTTGATGATCCTGTGGAAATGGCTGCAAGAAAGATGAGTGACAACGATATCTCCATCCTTCCTGTCGTGGATAACAATGGAAAGCTGGTGGGAGTAGTGTCTCGTTCTGACCTCTTCAGGCTCCTTCTTGAGCTCTTCGGCACACGCCACTACGGCATTCGTGTCACATTCCGCATCAAGGATCAGAGAGGAGTAATTGCAAAGCTTGCCATTGCACTTGAAAAGATCGGTGCAAATATCGTTTCCATTGGAAACCTGGACAGCGACCAGGGCTACTCCACAATCATCATGAAGATAAACGGAGTTGATGAACAACTCTTGAGAGATACACTTGAACCCCTTGTTGATGGAAATCTAGATATAAGGGAAGGCTAAATTTTGCCAAGAAGAAAGAAGCAAGAGGAAAAGAAGACTCCTAAGAAGAAAGAAGAAGAAAGAGAATATAATCCTTTTTCATCAATAGTCTTGAAAGAAAAGAAGGAACCTGAGAAAAAGAAGGCTCCTGTGGTCTCTAAGCCTAAAAAGCCAGGAGAAATAGTTCAAGGCTACGTTCCTTCCGCTTCTTTTGCCGACATTCTCGATTCCTTTGAAAAGACAGGAAATCCCTATAGACTTCCTCAACAGAAAACCTCCAAATCCCCTTCTTCCTTCGGCGACATTCTTGACCAATGGGAAGGAAAGAAAAGCGGAAAGAAAGAAAAGAAGAAAGAGGTCACTCCTTCCCCCCAATATAAAGCTACCCGTTCCTTTGGCGATATCCTGGATCAATATGAAGGTGTCGTAAGAAAGGAAAAGGCATCAAAAGCCCCGAAAGAAGAGGTTAAGCCAGCACCAAAGAAAGAAATCAAGGGGTCTTCAATGCTCCTTGATGAGACAGAGGAAGATAAGCCATCCCCTGATGCAGTCTGGTCTGTCATCGGTGGAGTAAATAAGAACTTCGTCAGAAAAGAAGAGAAGAAAGAAGAGCCAAAGGCTGATAAAGAACCACCTAAAGACAAGTACAACAGAGTCTCTCCTGAGTACTCGCCATCCAAAAGCTTCTCTGAGATCCTTAGTGAGTATGAAGGCGTAAAGTCCAGCAAGAAAGAAGAGAAGGTGGAGGTTGTTGAGGAGCCAAAGAAAGAGGAACCAGAGATTATTCCTGAAGAGCATTCTTTCTTTATGGAAAAGGACGAAGATATTCCTATCTCCAATAATGTTGTCTGGTCCATATTGGGCGGAGTCAACGAGAACTTTGTCAGGGAAGAGAAGAAGGAAGAAGAAAAAGAGGAAGTAAAGGAAGAGGTGAAGGAAGAAAAGCCAATCCCTCGCTCCTCAAAGCCCTATGTCCCGACTAAGAGTTTCTCTGAAATCCTATCTGCCTATAGCGAGACAAAGAAAGATGATAAACCAGAAGAGCCTGTAACTCCCCAGGAGCCTGTCTTTGATGAGCCGCTTTCAGACTCTTTCTTTATTGAGGAGAATGAAGAGAACAAAGTCTCATCTAATGTTGCTTGGTCAATTGTGGGCGGTGCAAATAAGGATTATGTAAGAAAAGAAGAAGAGAAAACGGAAGAAGCTCAGTCTGCTTCTTCTGCTCCATCCTACAAGCGCAGTCAGAAGTATGAGGGAAAGAAGAAGTTCTCTTCCATCCTCTCAGACTATGAGAAGAAAGAGACAGTCAGGGAGAAGACCTTTGAAGAGATTATGAGAGAGAAGGGTGACAAGGGAGTAAAGAAAGCCCGCACATATACTCTCAACGAACTGAGACGTATGGATCCTCAGTCTACTTTGGATCTTCATGGCGAATATAAAGCCGAGGGAGAAGTGGAGATCAGAAACTTCCTGCAGTCTTCTTATGACCATGGCTTGAGAAAGATATCGATAATCACAGGAAAGGGTCTTCATAGTGAAGACGGACAGAGTGTATTAAGGTCTATCCTGGAAGATATCGTGAAGAGTGTGGACTATATCTCTGAGTATAATAATGCCCCACTTAATAAAGGTGGAAGCGGGGCCATGTGGATTATTCTCAAAGAAAAGTGTGATAAAACCGAGTAATTCTCTTTAATCTTCTATGGGTCTTTTGTTTGCCTTTGCAGATAACTCCATCACAGATAGCCTCAAGACACTTGTGGCTTCAAGGGCTTTGTCATCAAAGTCCCAATCAGAGCATTGTGTATAGTGCTCCATGATTCTCTTGAGGCCATGCTTCTTCTCTTCCTTATCCTTCAATATCTCAATTCTTCCACTTCCCATGATGGATTGGTAGAAGAAAGAGAAACTAGAAGCAGTGTCTCCCTTCTTTAGGCTATGCCCTCCGTCCATTTCAAAGGAAACCATAGGCTCTTTCTCTATCAAGGATATCTTTCTTCCCTCTCTGGCTGAGTGGAGGTGAACTACCGCCACCCTAAAGGGTGCCAGCTTCCAGGCTTCGTTGAGAACTGCTTTCAGCATTATTGAATGCTGAGAAGTCTGACATTCTCTCCACCTTTGTACTCCTGTGTTCCGCAGGAGCGCTGGTTATCTTTCCTA
>JALFYG010000219.1 GCA_022784805.1 Spirochaetales bacterium | reverse complement strand
GATATTTCCTCCCCCGGTTCAAGTCTTAGGTCTGTTACAGAAGTCGGACTGGTGATGATTGTATATATTTCACCATCCTGGAAGTCATATTCAGCAATTGTATTTGTAAAGTCAAAAACACTTTTTACACTCTGCACCGATTCTTCAGCAGCATTTTCAACCAATTCCTCATCGCTCATAGTGGTCTTCAAAGTGCTTTCATCAACAATCATTCCTTTATCAGGAAATACATATCTGATTGTCTCGATTGGGATATAAACCTTTTCCGGCTCACTTATCATAGGTTGGACTTCAACCATACTCTGAAGCTGTTCCTGGCTGAGTTTTGTTGTGCATCCTGTAAGCAATAAGACACAGAAAGCTATTATCATCATAGTTTTTTTCATTTTCAAATCTCCTTGATGGCTGAAATGGATATGTCAGTTACATAGAATCCAAGAGGATTCTTCTCTCTTTGATCTTCATTTCTTGGTTTGTAGATTGTTGTTCCTAGGATTGCTCTGTATCTTTTGTCGCTTATGAGAGCACCTGTTTGTACGCCTGTAACAGTTTCTCTCCAGTCAATTTGCCATGAGTCAGAGCTGAGTTTTGAGATGTTATAAACATCCACCATTACTCTCTCAGTTGTTCCTCTGTTGACTGGATCAGTCTCTAAGACAAAGCTTTTTATCTGATCTGCTGCACTCTGATCCATCATTGAGTAAACAGAGAGAAGACGCTTGGAATTAACATTCCTATCAGTGGAAACACTTCTTAAATTCTCAATGAAAGTGGAAAGTATCTGCCTCTTTATCAAATCGTTAGGCTCATAGTCTTCAGCACTGTATAAACCATTTGGATTCAAATATACCTGGCCGGATGATGCTGAAACCTCAACGACATAACCTTGTCTTGGACGAGAGCCGATATAGCAAATGATTCCAGCCATCAATGCAACAATAAGGAGGAGAAAAACAGAAAAAGTCCTCCAAAGTGCTGCCTTAACAGAAAGCCTCGATACAATCATGTTGTACTTTGATGCCATTGGCCTATTCTCTTCATTGTTGTACTTTTTCATAAAAGACCTCCATCAATTCCTTCCTTGTGCATTACTTTTATATGTGTCACCCTTCTCCCTTTTGGAGTCATTGAGACTTGGACGATAGCATCCAAAGCCTCTTCAACCAGTTCGGGAAGAGGTGAAGTTGAAACTTCCATAATCAGTGTTTTAAATCTAAGAGGAACGGCTTCTGGACTGTTTGCATGTATAGTACCTATTCCTCCCCTGTGTCCTGTGTTCCAGGCTTTAAGAAGCTCAAGGGCAGCTCCATCTCTTACTTCGCCTACAATGATTCGGTCAGCATCAGACCTCATCGATGAAAATACTGCATCACGGGCTGTAAACTTGGTACTGTCAACGACAATTTGTATGTTATCCGGACAAGGAGATAGGTTAAGTTCCTTTGTATCCTGGATTACAAACAGTCTTTCATTTGATGGGATTTCCCTGATAAGAGAATTGGCAAGAGTAGTCTTTCCGGACCCCATCCCCCCGGAGATGATGATGTTTTTCTTTTCTCTTACGAGTGCAGAAAGCAAGAGATGCTGTCTGGAATCAACGACTCCACCTTCTTCAAGCTCATCAAGGGATACATCAAGCATTCCATGCTTTCTTATGGATATTGCAGGAGCATCCACGACAGGAGGAAGGAATATCTGAAATCTCAATGCAGGATTATCCCACGCTGCAGGTATTACAGGTGAGGAAGCCGATGCATCATTGTTTGTGCCAGAAGCCAAAAGTGCAGCGACTGTCTCAATATCCCTGTTTTCAAAATACCCGTTAACCTTACCTCTATTTCCGTCTATTTCTTTTGTATAGATGGTTCCATCAGCATTTACATGCAAATCAGTAATCAGTGGATTTTCAATGATTTCAAACAGAGGCTTAAGAATTGTCTCTACGGATACTTTTACTCTTTCTTCGATTACTTTTAATCCTTCATATTTCATATAACCTCCGTTTGAACCAAATCATCAGTTTCATCCAATGAATCAGGAACATATCCATCATCTATACTCTCCAAGATCTCCTCATCTGCACTTATGAAGCTTGTGAGAGACGGATCAATTGTGGTGTTCTTATCGCTTTTCAAGATTGAATCTGTAGCAGATTTAGGCTTATCGCTCTTAGGACTTTCTTTTACTCTCTTAAAGCCTTTAAGAATGTCCTTATGTGGAGATGTGAATACTTCTTTTTCAGTCGATAAAGAAAATACAATCGAAGACCTCTTTGCAAATTCAGGTTCTTCGTAATAAAGAATTCTCTTCGCCTTATATGGCTTTTTTGATGGGATGATTACCAGAACTTCATCACCAGGCTTTGTTGATATCTCAGAAGGTGTCATCAAAGGCCGTGCAACTTCAGATGCATTGATGGAGTATGACTCTGCTCCAGCCACACTCTGCTTTCCTGATTTAGAAGCCTTTCTCATCAATAAAGTGGTTGTTCCAAGAATATCTGAAAAGTATTTGGCATTCTCAGGATCCTGAATCTTAAGGACGCTGAGAATAGTGTTATCAATAAAGACCTTTGCCTTTTCTTTCCCGTAAATTGCCTGAAGCTGGGAAAGAGACTGGATGGCAAGGACATAACATATTCCATAACCGCCCATGATGGATATGGATTCCTGAATCTCTGCAAAGTTTCCAAGCTGAGAGAATTCATCAATCATCATCAACAGCTTTCTGTTTCTTGAACCTGCCCAGTTTGATGAAAGGTTCTTGTTTATGACAGAAAAGATCATTCTTGTAAGAGGAGAAGTCGCAACTATATCGGTTACGGAAACCGTAAGATAAATACTCACAGGACGCTTGCCGTTCACCAGTTCATCAATAGAGAAATATGAATCAGATGTGATGATATCAATGGTAGGACGAGCAAAGATTTCAAGTGGAATTATTGCAGATGATACGCAACTGGAAAGTGTGGTTCCGGCAAGGGTGGCAAAGCCATTGCAGTCTGATATGCACTTATCAATGGTCCTTTGCATTACTGGATCTTCTGTCTTGAGGGAACTGAATTTCTCTCCCATCTCAGAAAATCTTTGTCCTTCAGCTCCTGTCAATACTCTATAAACCTGTCCCAGTGTCTTCTGTTCTTCAAAAAGGATTACATACAAAATACCCAATGCAATGATTACTCTTGCTGAGTTGGCAAAGTAAGGCTGGCTTTCAGATGGATTTGGAGGAAGGATTATGTTTGCAAAATTTATTGCATCACTTACAAGGTTTTCCCTTGGCCTTATGAAATCCAATGGATTGAAGTGAGAATACTCAGGATTAGATGGATCAATCCTGATTATCTTTGAAAACTTACTCCTATACCCTGCTGTCTTTTGGAAGTTTTCACCTTTTGGATCAAAAACTATTACACTGTCCTTCCAGGAAAGAAGAGTGCTGATTATAGTTCCGGTACCTTTACCACCTCTAGTTGAAGAAATAAGGGTGAGATGGTTTTGCGTACTGTCAAAGTCATAGCCAACCATGTATTTTCCCTGTTTTTTATAAGCCCATCTATCAGGAGCCTTTTCATAGAGAGACGCATCATAGCTTTGAGCAAGAAGAACAATATTCCTGTTCGGGAGTTTTTTCCTTTCTATAAAAAGCTGCAGATCCTTCATCTCATCATCTTCTGCAAAAAGTGCAGTTCCATGAGAATGATGATTACGGTTTATCCAATGACGATGATATTTACCAAGAAGAGTAATAAAGAATGCAGTCTCTATGATGTATAGTCCGGCAAGCACTATTAGCAATAGATAATAGTCCTGAGAGAGTTTTGTTCTCCATACTTTCAGGAACTTAATGTATCGCAATACATCCAGTGAAACAAAGCCATAGCTGTAATAACTCAAGGCTCCCATCACAATACAGGAAAAGAGTATTTGCATTATAAAAAGGAGTACATATCCGATCATAGGCCATACTCCTCAGTATCAATGCGAGGAACATCATATGCCTTGTTATGTCTGTTTGTGAGACTCTTCCATGAGAGTTTCACCCTGCTTCCTACATTAAGTTTTGAGTAATGGGCATAGTCTAGGACCTGCTCATGATAAAACTGTCTTCCATCATCAGACTCAACAATAAAACCTACCCTATCATTTAGTTCATCAATAACAGACTTCTTTACAATCTTTCCTGTGATGACAGTTCTTTGACCTTTACTGCTTGAGAAGAGATTTATCTTATCGCTTCCAACATTGAATGATGGATCAACTTTTCTAATCTTTGATGCATCAAAAAGCTTGCTCTTCCAGTTTTCACCGATAATGTATCCACTCTTAACCTTGATTACACCGATATCCATAGAAGAGAGTTTTTCCAGTCTTTTTCTAACAAGGTCTCTCTTTTCCTGTTGTATTTTTCCAAGTGCATCCAAAGATAAAAACCCATTGAGTGTAGTCTGTTTTTCGATAATGGCATCGAGACTTGTAAAACCAATTACATCAATGTTTTCAAGCATTTTCTTAAGAAGATCATTCGGATACACATAGCCTCTGATTCTTGTTGCGAGTTCTTCAGCCTTTTCTCTAAGTTCAGTCTTAATAATCTTTGGACTGATATATAAAGGAGTATCAAAAGACAGACCTTCACCATCTTCACGAGATATGACAACGTGAGTATGGGGATGATCTGTATCTCGATGTTCAACAGCAAACCATACAAGCTTTCTGCCAAGCATGTTCTCTAGTGTGCAAATAACTTTTCTTGTAAAATCTTCTCCTGTAAGCGATGAATCTTCAGGAGAGATGATGATTTTGAATACTTTCTTTCCTTTCATCATCTCTTGGGCAGTCTTCTCATCAATCTCACCCTTTTTACTTCCATAACCAACGATTCCATCGTATTTAAAGGCATAAGCAACCGATGATTCCGTATTTGACTTAACCTTTGACTTGGATCCATAACGGGTATAGGAAGCCTTGATTGTAACCTTTTGCTTATAGCAGACAGAGCTCCCGTTTTTTATGAAACCGTCCCTATCTACAAGGATTTTTGCCCCCTTATCCTTTTCTGCCATGAGATATGGATTGTAGTAAATTTTTAACGGTCTTAATCTCTTTGTAGGATTTTTATCGTTGTTCTTTCCCCATCTGAGGTATTCCTGGTCCAGATAATTCATTTATTCCCCCAGAAGGTTATTGCCAGTATCACTAGCTATTGATGACTGTCCAGGAGAAGGCATTCCGGGACCTGATGATCCACACAAGTTGATATTTGGAAAATCATTTCCACCACCTCCTCTATGAGGCATCGTAGGACGATGATTCCATAGGAATTTGGACATCACCATCATTGCAGCACCTGCAGACTTAACTGCTTCTCCTGCTGCATCATGCATAGTTGGCTGACCAACTATTACAGCTTTAGCTATCTCTGGCCCACGTAAAACCAAGTATGCAAACATTACGGACTTTAAAATTACTGTCGGCATGATTGTCCAGATTGAAGATGGGTATTGGTACATTGCAACACCCCAGGTGTAGGCCTCTGTACTCCTGAAAATCACGTCAGAAGCAGTAACGACAAAAGCCATTACAAATATCTTGATACCTTGCCCGAAAAGAGCTTTGAATACCCCTTCTCCAAGAAAGGAAGTCGGTTTAAATAGTTTGAATGGTAAGACAAAACAAGAAACTACCATCAAAAGGTAAAGCTCTATGATTGCAATGGAGAAAGATATCATTACAAAGATAAACAGAAACTGCATTATGAACTTGAGAGCTGAATAAACTAAATGTGTACCAGTTCTGAGCATTACAAGATGGAACCAATAAGGAAGCCAATCGCCGACCTTGCTAATTCCAAAATCTATTTGTGAAACTATCGACTCGTATGCTGTATCATAGCTATCGATATAATGCTCAAGTGGTGCTATAGCCAAATCATAAAATTCAGCGACCATGCTTGGCTGCAGACTTTGATTTGTAGAAGTACCACTTCCACCAATAAAACCTGCCTTTGCAAACAAGTTTCCTATCATGGATGTCATCCATGGCAAAAGGTTTATAAGTTCTATGATTATGAATACAGAGATAATACGCCAACAAATCTCACTGTTAGGCATCGCTCCCCTATTCTGAGTAATCATCATTAAACCTAAAATCGTTATCTCAAGGATCAAAAGTCCTGTTATGAGAGCTGGAATGACACCTTTATGAATGTTAAGAAAACCAGTGATAAATGAAGATCTGAATTGCTCTGTGACACTATCAGCCAAACGGCCTGCAACTACCATTGCACTTCCTGTTGCTGCAGCTTCTGCTGGCAATTCTTCAGGGGTAGTTGTTTCCTGCGATCCGTTTGCAAAGAGAGATGTTGATACAATCAGAATAAGGATGATAAACAGTATTTTCTTCATGACTTCACCTCCCATCTTGTTTCTTTGAAGAGCTTCAGCTGATCTTCCGTAAAGCAAAAATCAACACACATAAAGTGTTTATTGTCCTGTTTGATGAGATAATCACGTTTAGGAGATAACCTTGAAATAAGTATCAGCTCTTCATCCGTAACACCTACTGTCTTGTATGTATTTCTTAGGGCCTCGGTATTGGCTCCGGCAGTAGGCAGATAAATACTTGTAAAGACAGATGCAGTAACAGTCTTTAATACATCTTCAGGTACTGCGGATATTTCCTGAGTTGCTATGACGACAAAGACATTGAGTTTACGCAGGGTTCTAAGCCACTCCTGAATCGTTGAGGCAAAGAATGGGTGCTTAAGATACTCCCAGGCTTCATCCAAGACCAAAAGTGTTGGTTTTCTATCCCTGAAAAGAGCTTCTAGCTGTGAAAACACATAAGCAAGAGCTGGGATTATACAAACATCTCCAGCCTTCATAAGCTCTGTTGTTTCAATCAAGGTAACTGTACCGAAGTTTTCAGGAGCAAAAGTATCATGGTCCGAATCAAATATGGCACCGTATGTTCCATTGACGGTATAATTCATTAGCGCAGAAACCATTTTAGATGAGTGATTCTTTCCCTGAAGCGCCCTTGCATATACGGAAAGTGTGGAACTTCCAGGAGGAAGTAGCTTTAGAGTCTTGGATAATTCTTCTCTATCGTTTGCATCAAGCCTTACATTTTGCACAGAAGCAAGAGCCTCTAAGAATCTCATGCATCTGGACTGTTCCCTGTGGGAGTTCTGAAGAGGCTGGAAAGTTGTATCATCTATCAAAGGACGGTAAACCTTACCGTTTTGGTTAATTGCAAAGTTAGTAAGAGCTGAAGCATCCTTATCAAAAAGGATTACTCTTGCTTCAGGATACTTTAGAAACTGAGCGGCCATGGCACCAAGCAAAATGGATTTACCTGATCCTGTCTGACCAAAAACCGCTGTATGACCTACATCACTTCTGCTACCGTTAGGAGAGAAGTAACAGATGCTTCTGTCAAACACACTTCTTCCATATAAAAGAGGGGCTGCAAGATCGG
>JALFYG010000298.1 GCA_022784805.1 Spirochaetales bacterium | reverse complement strand
TGTCTCCTTTTTCTATCAAAAAGGAGAGACCATGCTCATTAATAAGAGCTTTGTTCTCTGAAGCTTTATTATCCATCAAGGCAGTTATCTGAATCATTTGTTTCCTACAACGAATATTTTATCCCCCTGTCATATAACCACCAACAAAAATGTATTGTGTGACGACACAAATGTTACAGTGCTTTTTTGTGACCAAGTCTGAAATTACTTAAAATCGAAAGTCATTGTGTTTATTTTTTCATCTCTCCCCCGTTTCTTTTGTTATCATAGCTTCTATCGGAGGAAATATGAGGAGTCCTTATAAAAAAGCAAAAGCTGCATATATCTTGGTTTGGGTATTGGCTTTACTGCTTATTTTTTTCATATGGATGAGGAACGGAACCAACTTGATGCCATCCATTATCTCCACTCTTCTGTCTTTGGCAATGGGTTTCTTTGTATCGAGACTATTGGAGAACATTATAACAAACACAGAGACAACAAAGAGACTTGGGTATCTCCATATGGAGCTTGATCCAGATAAATTCATTTCCTCCTACTCCTGGGTACCAGAGAAGACAAAGGGAGAGAAGGAAAGAATGATCAGCTACGCTTATCTTTCCTTCGGCTATGAAGCAAAAGGTGACTTCAAAGAAGCTCTCAAGACATTGGAGGAAGGAAAGATAGGAGGAAGTGACAGTATGGATACCCTCTATCTTTCTTCTAAGTGCAGATACCTTTTGGAGGATGGAAATATTGATGAGTCACGGGAAACACTGAATCAGCTGGAAAAGAGAATAGATGACATAAAAGATAACCAAGGCTTAAAAGACAACCAGAGACAAGTGCAGTATGTTCTCTCAGAGAGACTGGATGTGGTACAAGGTGGTGGCGTTGATTTGGAATATCTCCAATCCAGGCTGAAAGAGACACAATACAAGATAGGAAGACTTGAAATACTTTCAGCCATCGCTCTGCACTACAAAAACACAGGAAAGAAAAAGAAAGAGATTGAGACACTTAATATGATTAAAGAAGAAGGCGGCGATACTTGGTACACAAAGTGGGCTGAAGAGAGGCTCTCAAGCTCATAAAAGGGGTGAAGTGAAGTAAACAATCCTGATTCAATAGCTTTCATGACTCCTGGCCCAAATGTTATCGTCGGTAGTTCTTAAGATTCTCTCATAGACACCTTTGATAGCTCCCTAGGAGTCATCCCACAAGTAGCGTATAAGTGAGAGTTATTGATAAAATCTGTTATCAGGACATCCAACTCCTTAATCTCCTTCTCTGATAAAAGAACACCGACCTCTTCCAAGTCTTTCATTAGTTTTGAGATAGAATAGGAAACATCATCCCATCCAGTGAATATCCTTATTCTAAATTCTCTGAAGATTTTTTCTGCTGTTGTTCCGCTATGGATACGTAAGAATTCTTTGAGCTGTTTTTCCTTATAGGTTTTATGACCATCTTCACGCTTACCACTAAGCCAGTCTATTTCAAACTGTTCCATATGGGTAGTATAAGAGAAATCCTTTAACTTCTTTCCCTGATGGGGAGAAGGAATGGTTTTGTTATAGGAATATTTCAGAACAGAAGAATCTGCCTTCAAGTTTTCTATATAGTGGACCAGTTTCTCTTCTTCTTCCGATACAACATGCCCTTTTAAATCAAGAAGGTTTTCAGGAACATTATATAATTTGGATTGTGTTAATTCTTCAATACGATAAAAAGCATGTATGGACATCAAGTCTATCACTTCACGGAGAATAATATACCTCTCTTGTTCTCTTCTTTTTTCCAAAGCATACAACTCGTCTATTTCATAAATGTAATAGTCGTGAGGTTCTCGGCGAGCAATGGAGGAAAATGTGATGATATCTTTCTTATGAATGCTTACTACAGTGTTGTAATGGGAATACTCTTTGTATACACCCCATAGATTATTCAATGTGATGACGCCATAGAGTGCTGCAGCAGAATCAAAGAGATTTCTGAGAAAGGCGATCTTCGCTTCCGTTAGTCCTGATTCCTTATACATTCTGTCTAATGTCTTCTGTGACAAAGGTTTTGGATATGCCATTTTTACTCCTTCACAATAAGAGCCTTTTTAAACCCATTGTATCAAAAGCATGATACAGCCAAACCATGGTATATATCCATCATATTTTTTCTCTCTATCAGTTAACTTTTCCAATCTCAATCTTTAAAAACCTTGAAAATGTGCAAAACATACCCAAGAAAAATCTTGATTATGTGTAGAATTAATCTTAGAAAAACATTGATTATGTGTTATATTATACTTAATTCAAAAGATGACCAGGTGCGATATGAAGAGAAAAATATATACAGATCTCCTTTATTGGAAAGAAAATGATTCAAGAGACTGTGCCTTGATGATAGATGGAGCACGAAGAGTAGGAAAAAGCTATATCGTTGAACAATTTGGAAAAAACGAATATAGGTCCTATATTCTCATTGACTTCAATAGAGCCGGAGACGAAGTCAAAAATCTTTTTCGTCACTACTTGAATGATCTGGATACATTCTTTCTGATGCTTTCCATAATTTACAAGAAACCTCTTTATGAACATGATTCTCTGATAATATTTGATGAAGTCCAGTTGTTTCCTGAAGCAAGAGCATCTATAAAATATCTAGTTCAAGATGGACGATATGATTATATCGAGACAGGATCTCTTATTTCCATTAAGAAGAATGTAAAGAATATCCAAATACCATCTGAGGAACGCCATATAAGGATGAACCCAATGGACTTTGAAGAATTCTGTTGGGCTTTGGGAGATGAACAAACTGTTCCTTGTATCAAGAAATTCTTTCAAGAGAGAAAACAACTAGGGCCTCTTTATAGGACCATAAATACTCTATTCAGACAATATATGATTGTTGGAGGAATGCCTAAGGTTGTAAAAGTATTTGCTGAAAAGAAAGATTTCTCAAAGGTGGATAGACTAAAACGTGATATCTTGACTCTCTATAGAAATGACATTGCAAAATATGGTGAGGATATTGCTGCAACTACAGCCATCTTTGACGAGATTCCAGCCCAATTACAAAAACACGAAAGAAAGTTTGTGCTTTCTGATCTAGAACCTGGAGCAAGGATGAGGAGTTATAAGGATGCTTTCTTTTGGCTTGCTGATAGCGGTGTAATGACTCCATGCTTTAACACAACAGAGCCTTCCATCGGTCTGAAAATGAATACAAAAAGAACAACAATGAAATGTTTTATGGCAGATACAGGTCTCCTATTAAGCCATACTTTTGATGAAAACAGTATTGTATCTGAAGAAATCTACCAGAAGATAATGATGGACAAGCTTGCTGTCAACTTTGGAAACCTTATGGAAAACATCGTAGCTCAAATACTGACTGCAAATGGACATTCCCTGTATTTCTACTCAAATCCAGATCGTAATGACAGCGAATCCAGAATGGAAATAGATTTCTTGATTACAAAAAAGACGATCACAAACAAGCACAATATAACACCTATCGAAATCAAAACAGGAAAGAACTATACGCTGTCATCTCTAAAAAAGTGTAAAAACAAATTCAAAGATCAAATTGATATTCCTTATGTCTTTCACGAAGGAGAATACAAGGAAGAAGATGGCATAGTGTTCCTCCCACTATTCATGATTATTTGTCTATGACACCGGATTCTTTCTATTAAAATAAGCAAAATAGAAAATCACTGGGCATAACAAAGCCAAAGATTCCTCTGCCATCAACTCGCAATGGAAACAGGGGAGAGCTTTATCGTCTTTTTATAAAACTTCTTAGGGACACTCTTACGCTAACACCAAATCCAGTTCAAATCGTTTCTGTCTTATATTATCATTTTCCAAATCTATCAGTCCAAGGTCCTTGCAATGGTCCCTATGACTTCATCAATTACAATAGGCTTAGAAAGATGTTCGTTCATTCCAGCGTCAAGGGATGCCTGTACATCCTCTGCAAAAGCATTGGCGGTCATGGCGATTATAGGAATTTTCAAGGCATCACGCCTACCATCTAAACCTCTGATGGCCCTTGTCGCCTCATAACCATTCATTTTCGGCATTATCACATCCATTAATATTAGGTCAAAGCTTCCCTGAGGTTTTTCCCTAAACATATTTACAGCTTCATCACCGTTTTTTACCCATGTGATATCCATTCCAAGCTCTTCTAGCTGTACTATGGCTATCTCTGCATTCAGCTCATTGTCTTCGACAAGAAGGATCTTCAGTCCGTTTAGATCCACTTTTCTGGATGATAGTTCTTTCTTCTTCACTTCACCCTGCTTGGTGATCTCCATGGGTAGCTCAACTGTGAATGTGGTTCCTCTTCCTTTTTTGCTGTCTACAGTGATTGTTCCACCCATTAGCTCCACATATTTTTTCGTAATGGCCATGCCTAATCCTGTGCCCTTATATTTTGTACGGGCATCCTGAGACTCCTGGGAGAACTCATCGAAGACATGTAGAAGAAAGTCCTCCGACATTCCTATTCCTGTATCACTTATCTCATAATGGGCGACAATATGTCTGTTGTCATTCATATCCTGATAGGATACCTTGTATATGATGGAACCACCGTCCTGGGTGAATTTCACCGCATTACCAAGAATGTTCACCAATACTTCGCGGATTCTGGCGGGATCAGCAAAAACATAACGAGTCTTTGGCTCATTTATTTCCGTTTTGAAATTAATGCTTCTATTGGCAAGGTAGCCGTACACTATTGTTAGTACAGACTCAGAGACTTCCATAATATCCACAGGAGAAGGAGAGTATTTGATTTTTCCGCTCTCTATTCTGCTGATATCAAGAACGTCGTTAATAAGCGCAAGAAGATGGTCTGAGCTGTCGCGTATCTTATTTAGGCAGCTTTTTACTTCCGGTGATGTATTATGCTTTAAGGCAATGTTGGTAAATCCTATGATTGCATTCATTGGAGTACGTATATCATGGGACATATTGTTTAGGAATGTACTCTTTGCAGCATTGGCATTCTCCGCAACAATGCGCAGTTGATTAAGTTCTCTATTTGTCTTCTGTTCCAGTTCCACCAGTTGTCTGCTTCTCTGCACCCTGACAAAGCTGAAAAAGGCAAAGAGCAGCATCACTACTATTAAAACCATAAAGATAATAGATGTCTTGAAGGTGGAATTCATCATGCTCAAGGTGCTGGTGGCCACGGAAGAAGCAGGAATCAGTAGCATAAGAATCATGTTGTAATCTTCAAAGGACGCCAGACAATGGAAATACTCGGTTCCATCCAGACGAATGTTTGCAGATGCAATCCCTTCCACATCCATTTCATCCTTTACAGAACCAAAATCTCTGTTTTCCTGTATATAATCTACTTCTCGTAAAGCCTTGAAAATGTTTCTTGCCCCTATTACATCGTCTTCCTCTGCATCGAAATAAGCAAGGATACCATTGTTTTTTATGAAGTATGTTGCGGAGTTTCCACCATAGGTTGATGTAGTGTAGTACTGCTTTATAGTCTTTATGTCCTTCAGAAGCAATACATGGTTAAAACGCTTGTTATCATCGCCTATTGTAACAGGATTTTTCAATTCTTTTGAGAACACTAGAAAACAACCGTCTATGTTATCTGTTTCAGAAATGAAGGTATGCCTAATATTGCCGTCTATAAGATGGTTCACGTCATTCCATATACCTACAGAGCCTTTTTTGAGATAAGCAGTTCCTTGTGAGTCCAAGAGCATAATCTGACTTCCATACATCTCTGTACAGAATACTTCTTCCATTTCCTCTATACTCCTGCAGAGTTCTTCCACTCCCCCATAATGACGTCCCTGTATGGCATTGTTAAGTCCCTCAACAAGATTCCAATGGGTTTGGAGACCATTGGAAAGATTTGCACGGATCTGGGTGACCATTTCCTCCAGTTGATTAGAACGTTCCTCCATAGTCAGATTCATAAGAGATGAACGTATATATAACGTGCCAGAGACCAATATGGCCACCAATACAAATACAATGATAGGAAGCAGAAATCTAGATTTGGACTTTATCTCCTTCATATGCTCATTTCCGTTTTCTTTTGAGAATTGTTTCAGCGAAGAATAATGTAGTCTGTAGGAGCTTCAAGCTGTCCACCCTGCTCAACTAGACGCATATACAAATATTCTTCAGCCTTAAGCCCTGTGCTGTCGACCTCAGTAACTCCAATCTCTTCCATTACATCAGTCATATACCAGTCACGGTCTCCGTAGATCAGGAAAGAATACTTGCTATCCCGATCCATTTCCTTTCCGTCAACAGTAAGGGCATTGAGAGTATAACCGTTTTCTGTCTTTGTAATGTCCATTACAAAGCCGCTGGAAACATAGAGAGTACTGTCGTTGGATACCGCACCACGGTTTCCTGTCATGGAGAGTGTCCTCTCCACCAGAGCAAAGATCTGGTTTCCAGTTACTTCCATAAGGCCAGGCCACCCACCGTCATTCTTTGCAATGTATGCCAAGTCTTTTTGGGAATAATCTCCTGAGTATATATCACTTGCCACATAGCAGGCCTGCATAAACAGGAAGTCCGCCCCTGATAGTTCACGCATCGTATTGGCTACGGCGGAAGCTGCCTGGTTTCCATGTTCAGGAGTAAATTCGTTGGAGTAATATGTGTCAATGTGTGCAACAATCTCCATTCCAGGTTCTTCACCAGCCAATTCCTTGTTGAAGGCGTCAAGGGCCTCTTTTGCATCCTTGACCTCACCGGAGAGAATCATCTGGACAACATCCTTGGAAATACGGAACATTTCATTGGATGCAAGCCTGATATAAAGCTTGTTTTGTTCTACATATGGCTTTAAATTGCTCATTTCATTCATCAACTCCAAAGAAACATCCTTCTTATAAGGGACCATGTTCTTTCCGTAGGAAATATGGTCCTGCCCCTGCTGGTTCACCATGGCTGTCATAATGTCGAGAATCAGCTTTTCACGCTTTGGATTATCCATCCCCTTCTTTGACGCAGCAATCTGGAATGTAGGGTATGTAAGATACCAGTTGTCATTTCCACTCTTTCCAAAATACGGCAAAAGGAGAACTTCATCATTTCCTCTTCCAGGGAAAGTGATTACATCGGCTCCAGTTCCACGGAACATTGCAGCCTTTCCTTCTGAGAAAAGCTCCTTTGGCTTTCTGTTTTGATATGTTGCATCCTCAGGGCCTATGCCTGTAATCTCCATAAAATCGAAGAAATTTTCGAAAACAGGGAGCCAAACTTTCTCCGAAAGCTCTCCTGTGGCTCCGCTTTCGTACTGCTGGCGCCACTTTCTTCCATCAATACTCTGGAGCACTGAAATTGATGCGCCCTGCAAGACTTCCATGCATGTATAGTCTGCGGCGAAATCTGAAACGAAAGCTCTGATTCCCACTTTTTCAAAGGCTTCGCATGCTGCGACAAAGGAATCATAGTCTGTAGGAACAGGAACACCATATTCGTCAAAGAGAGTCTTATTTATGATGATGCCATCCACTTCTGCTCAAGTTGGGAGCCAGTTTACAGATCCGTCGTCATAGGTGTAGCTGTCAAGATAGGAACCATAATATGTATTGGCTAATTCCGTGTTGCTCAAATCATAGAGATAATCCTTAAGAAGCACTGCATCCTTAAGGGCAAAACGACGTACCGTCAGGATATCAGGCATATCGTCATGGTCTTGGCGGAAGCGATAATAGTCTGTGGAATTGGTGGCCAAAACAAATTCAAATTCAACATCAGGAAAGAGATCACATAGATACTTTGTATAGCTGTCCAACATCTGGTTACCCCAGCATGCCACGACTACCTTCTCTTTTGCCTGTACTGTTGTGTTCTACTCTCCCTTCGTCACTTCACCTTTTTCCCTATTGCATCCTGCAAGGGCAAAGACAATCATTGTTGCCAGAAGCAGCAATTTAAAAAAATTCTTCATATTATCCCCTTTTTTTGACATTGTCCGCTGTGCCACTTTTTATACCCCCCTGCACGTCAGACTTTATCCCAGTTTCTAATAATTACCTTTATACTGGATACTCTATTACACAATCCGTACAGAATACGCAATATGGCAGAAAATATGTTAAATACTTTGATATCAGAAATATAGTGAGCATCACTGTTTGATATCTAGGCCAGTGCCTAAAAATCTATTTTTCCTTCTGGGTGACATGGCGTCTAAGTCACAAGCCTCCATTTCAAATAGAGGTTTGATTTTACGCCCTCCAGGCGTTTTCTCTGTTCCGCCTAAGGCGGGTTAGCCAACTTCATTTTATGCTAGGGGCCCCCTTACTCGGGGGCTTGATCCACTATCTTTCTTGTTTATCTTTCTCTTCTTGTTCCCTTATGTATTGGACTATGGTTTATTTACATTGCCCACGGTTGCGCATTATACCGACAAAATAATTATGCCGACAATCTCAGGCCAAATTCTTACACAGGAAAGAAGATCCACCGTTGTCTATCGGCATAATACCATTGTAATAATACAAGGAGAATCATTACAATGGATGTATTCAACACT
>JALFYG010000294.1 GCA_022784805.1 Spirochaetales bacterium | reverse complement strand
GGTATCTTCTTTTTTGCATTTTTGAAAGTATTTTCAGAATTAATTAGCCTTCAATTCCAGTTACTTTATAATCCTGATCCTCAACAGCTTTCTTAAGTGTTTCAGATGGAATATCGTTATCCATCTCAACAATAGCTGTTCCATTCTCATGGCTTACAGTGGCGCTCTTAACACCAGCGATAGCCTCAAGAGTCTTCTTGACTCTTGCTTCACAGTGGCAACACATCATTCCTTCAATATGCATTGTTTTTGTCATAATAGTATTCTCCTTAATATCTATAGTTTTTTTATTGTGTTTTCTTCTTGGTTTGTCTTTTCTTCCGTCATAGATGTCTATGCTGTTAATCCTGAGAGCATTTGTTACGACACAGAAAGAAGAAAGACTCATGGCAAGGGCTCCGAAGGTTGGAGTCAACCTTAAGCCAAAGAGAGGGATGAAGAGCCCAGCTGCAAGTGGGATGCCAAGAGTATTGTAGAAGAAGGCCCAGAATAGATTCTGATGAATGTTTCTTAAGGTTCTTCTTCCTAGTCTTATGGATGCTGCGAGATCGGAGAGAGTTCCATTAACAAGCACGCAATCAGCGCTCTCTATTGCAACATCAGTACCGCTTCCAATGGCGACTCCAACATCTGCACTTTTAAGAGCCACAGCATCGTTGATACCGTCCCCGACCATTACAGTCTTACCCTGCTCTTTTTCTTTCTTGACTCGCTCTGCCTTACCGTCAGGTAAGACATTGGCTTCGATGTTATCGATGCCGGCTTTCTTGCCAATGGCTTCTGCTACCCTGTTGTTATCACCAGTGAGCATAACGACTTTGAGTCCCATCTTCTTCATTTCTCCGATAGCCTTGGCGCTATCTGGGCGAAGAGTATCGGAAACGGCAATGAGTCCAAGAATAGTATTTTCTTCTCCAAACCAAAGGACGGTCTTTCCTTCGTTTTCCAGCTTTTCTGCCTTAGACACGAGATCTGAAGGAAGTTTAGTATAACTAGATGCAAGTTCTCTCTTACCACCCCATCCTTTCTTTCCATTGACCACAGCCTCAACTCCAAATCCAGGAAGAGCCCTGAAAGACTGGACGACTTCTCCTTTAATAGAATCTTTTTCTGCCCTCTTCTTTATAGCAAGGGAAATAGGATGCTCACTCTCTTTTTCCAAAGAATAAGCAAAGGAAAGAAGAGCATCATCACTAATGCCATTGGAGACAATATCTGTTACTTCTGGCTTACCAGATGTAATTGTCCCTGTTTTATCTAGGATAACAGTCTCTGTTCTACCTATTTCTTCCAGAGCAGCTGCGCTCTTATAGAGAATTCCATTCTTTGCTCCCTTTCCGCTTCCAACCATGATGGCAACAGGAGTTGCCAATCCAAGGGCGCAAGGGCAAGAGATGACAAGTACGCTTATTCCCCTTTCAAGGCTATAGCCCAAATCTTTTGAGACAATGTACCAGATGACAGTAGTCACTATGGCTATGGTCATGACAGATGGAACAAAGATTCCAGAGACTTTATCTGCTATCTTTGCAATCGGTGCCTTAGATGCTCCTGCAGACTGCACCATCTCAATAATCTTGGAAAAAGTAGTGTCATCACCGACTTTGGTTGCCCTACATCTCATTGCTCCGGAGAGATTTATAGTGGAAGCAAAGACATTGTCACCTTCTTTCTTGTCTACAGGAAGGCTCTCTCCTGTGAGGGAAGACTCATCAACAGCTCCTTCTCCGTTGATTACTACTCCATCTGATGGGATTGATGAACCTGGTCTGAGGATAAAGATATCACCAACACTCAGCTCCCCGACACTTATTGTCTTTTCCTCTCCATCCCTTATTACTACAGCCTCTTTTGGAGAAAGGGCCATAAGAGACTTCAGAGCATCTGTAGTCTTTCCCTTACTTCTTGCTTCCAACATCTTTCCTAGTGTAATAAGGGAGAGAATCATGGCTGCTGACTCAAAGTAAAGGGCATGGAGAGTATGGTGTGCCTCCATTCCCTCCAAGTGGGTCATCAAGAAGATCTCATAAAGAGACCAGATATAAGAAGCCCCAGCTCCAAGAGACACGAGAGTGTCCATATTGGGGCTTCTCTTTAAGAGGGCTTTCCCTCCTGAAATAAAGAACTTCCTATTTATAAAGATGATGATGGTGGTCAAAAGAAGCTCTAGTATTCCTATTGCCATTGGAGTGGCAAAAAATGAAGGTAAAGGCCAAGTCCACATCACATGGCCCATAGATATATACATAAGGATAAGGAGGAA
>JALFYG010000225.1 GCA_022784805.1 Spirochaetales bacterium | reverse complement strand
GAATCATTCCAAAGCCTCTTTTGAATGAAGTTCTCTCAAGAATTGTAAACATCTTGAGGTCTTTCCCTTTCCTCATTCTCATGATTATCTTGATGCCAGTGGCTCGTTTCATCTTGGGAACAACTATCGGAACAAGGGCTGCAGTCGTTTCTCTCTCCATTGCAGCGGCTCCATTTGTTGCAAGAGTCATTGAAACAAGCCTGAAGGAAGTGGACCCGGGAGTAATCCAGGCTGCAAAGGCTATGGGTTCTACAAACTGGCAGATTATAGTGAAAGTCATGTTGCCTGAAGCCCTGCCTTCTTTGGTTTCAGGTGTCACCCTCACCATCATCAACCTCATTGGATACTCAGCCATGGCTGGTACCATCGGAGGTGGTGGACTAGGAGACTTGGCTATCCGTTACGGCTACCAGCGTTTCAGATCAGACGTGATGTTCGCCGCTGTAGTTGTAACCATAGTTCTCGTTGAATTGGTGCAGTTTGTCGGCAACAAAATATCTTCAAGGCTTCTTGCCAAGAGATGACAGATCCCCGCGTCAGGCGGGGATTCTAAATAATATAGAGCTGGTAACTCTATATGGGGATAGAGAAAAAAAGGATAGAAAAATATTCTTTATAAATTTTTTGGAATATTTATACTTTCCTCTTGCAAAAATGTTTTGTTTCCGTTTATCCTCTAGATACATTCAGATAGGAGGTATGCAAAATGACAACTAGTTCAATCATCACAATGTGCATGTCTTCTATGATGATGCCCGTCTGGGCATAGTATCTTTATTTAAAAAATCACCAACCATTTTTATCTAAACGTCGAACCCAATAGGGTAGGACTCTTTATCGAAACAATAGGGTTAATCCCACACAAATATAAGGAAAAAATATGAAAAAGATTATCGCAATCGCACTTGTTGCACTCCTCACAGTCGTATCTGTTTTTGCTCAGGCAGCTTCTGAAACACAGTCATCTACAACAAAGATCGTTGTTGGTGCTACACCAGAGCCACACGCAGCTCTTCTCTCTTTGGTCGTTGACGACCTTGCAGCTCAGGGAATCACTCTCGAAATCAAAGAATTCACAGACTATGTAACTCCAAACGATGCTGTTGAATATGGCGAAATCGATGCCAACTACTTCCAGCACATCCCTTATCTTGAATCCTTCAACACAGAGCATGGCTACCATCTTGTAAACGCTGGCGGAATCCACGTTGAGCCTATCGCTCTCTACTCAAAGAAGTATTCATCCCTCTCTGACATTCCAAACGGTGCAGTCATTGCTATTCCAAACGATCCTACAAACGAAGGAAGAGCTCTTCTTCTCCTGGAAGCTGCTGGACTTATCAAGCTTAAGGACGACGCTGGCCTCGAAGCTATCCCACTCGATATCGTAGAAAACCCAAAGAACTTGAAGTTCTCAGAAATCGAAGCAGCAACACTCCCAAGAGTTCTCTCTGATGTTGACGCAGCTGTCATCAACGGTAACTATGCAATCCCAGCTGGTCTCGTCGCAACAAGAGATGGTCTCTTTGTTGAAGGCGCTGAGTCTCCATACGTAAACGTCATCGCTGTTAAGGAAGGAAACGAAAACAATCCTGCCATCAAGGCTCTCGTAGAAGCTCTCAAGAGTGATGAAGTCAAGGCTTATGTTGCTGAGCACTATCAGAATGGTGAAGTAGTCCTCGTAGACTAATAACTTTTATCTCCTTTCTTTGTCCCCGGGTAATACTGGGGACATTTGCATGATAAATAGTGTATCATCTCTCTATGGACAAAGAGAGAAAGAGAATTACTGTCATAGGTGCAACAAATACAGACATCTCTGGTAAGTGCCTTAATTCCATTGTTATGGGTGACTCAAATATAGGTGAAGTCTCTCTTTCTCTTGGAGGAGTGGGGCACAACATCGCTCTTAATCTCGCCAGAATGGGAAGCGATGTCACTTTCATCACATCTCTCGGTAGTGATAATTTCGGAAAGAATGCCCGTAAGGAAATGGAAGGTGTAATGGATATCTCCCACGCCCTTACATTCTCCGGCAGAAGCGGAGTTTATCTATATATCACGGATGACAAGGGAGAGATGGTTGTTGCAGTAAACGACATGGATGCTGCAAAAGAGATCACCCCATCATTTCTTGAGACAAAGAAAGAGATCATCATAGATACCCCCTTCCTTATCCTGGATGCTAATTTGGAGGAGAAATCCATCCTCTTTGCATCAAAGATGGCCCAAGGCCTCGTAATCTGTGATGCTGTATCCACACTCAAGGCGGGGCGCCTCAGGTCCTCTTTTCCTTATATAGATATTCTGAAACCAAACCTGATGGAACTGGAGTACCTCTCAGGTGTAGCGATAACTGATGAGAAATCAATTGAAAGAGCCGGTAAGGTGCTCTTATCTATGGGAGTGGGAGCTGTAGTAGTCACTGCAGGAAAGAAAGGGGCTTACTATATCTCAAAAGGTCAGTTCCTGCATGCTTATGGAAGCGAATTTGAAGTAAGGAATACAAATGGAGCAGGAGATAGTTTCCTCTCCGGCTTTGTATTTGCCCTTTCTGAGGGAAAGAATGAGAGAGATGCATTGAAAGCAGCCGTGGCTGCTGCTGAGATCACAATAATGGAAGAAGACACTGTGTCAAATAAAATGGAAAGCGAAAGACTCATAGAGCTTTCAAAGGAGATAAAAGTTGAAGAAGTATCTTGATGTATCAGAGGAAGTGAGGAATGCGCTGTTGAACAATAAGCCGGTAGTTGCATTGGAAAGTACCATCATCTCCCATGGCATGCCATACCCTAAGAATGTTGAGACAGCTCTTAGAGTTGAAGAAGAAGTGAGAAAGAATGGTGTAGTGCCTGCTACCATCGCAATCATCGGCGGGCGTCTGAAAGCCGGTTTGACAGTAGATGAGATCGAGTACTTCGGAAAGAAAGGCACAGCTATAACAAAGGCTTCCCGACGTGATATCCCTGCACTTATTGCAAGAAAAGAAGATGGAGCCACCACTGTTGCAGCTACTATGATCATCGCTTCCCTTGCAGGAATCGACGTATTTGCCACAGGTGGAATCGGTGGAGTACACAGAAACGCGCAGGAAACAATGGATATCTCCGCAGATATGGATGAACTCTCCAAGACTGGTGTCATGGTGGTCTGCGCAGGAGCAAAGGCTATTTTAGATCTCCCTCTTACAATGGAGTATCTGGAGACAAAGGGAGTAAATGTAATTGGATACGGAACAGACGAGCTCCCAGCTTTCTATACAAGAAAGAGCGGTCTTAACGTAGTCTGGAGATGTGATACACCAAAAGAGATTGCAGATATCTGGAGCGTGCAGAAAGATATCTATCCAGGCACAGGCCTTTTGGTCACCAACCCTATTCCAGAAGAATACTCCATGGATAGCGACTATATTAACAAGGAAATAGACATTGCCATTGAAGAGATGAATAAGCTGGGAATAAAGGGAAAAGAAACCACTCCATACCTATTGGACAAAATCCAGAAGCTTACAGGAGGAGAGAGCTTGGAGGCAAATATCAGGCTCGTACTCAACAACGCGATGCTTGCATCCAAGATTGCTTCTGAGCTTAAAAAATAACACTGAAGGGGACCGCTGGTCCTCTTCTCTGTTAATTTCATGAAGTTTTGTAATCTTTTTCGTTTTTCGTCCTATTAAATAAATATGGAATATTTCACTTTAGCGCTTTTATGCTTAATCCTTGTTCTCTTAACGGTCCTTCTATTTAGGACCAAGAGAGAAAAAGACGATTCCTCCCAGAAACTAGGGGAGGAGGAAGTCTTTAAGATCAGGGACAGTGTCAGACATGACAACGAAGAATCTTTCTCCCGTTTCCAATCATCGCTGGACAGAGATATGTCCAAGGTCAACTTGGAATTGAAAACCATGAGTGAGAGAGTGGACTCTCGTCTCACAAAGAACGAGGTGTCTATGAATTCTTTCATGACCAATGTCATGGATAGAATGAGAAAAGAAAGCGACCTTAATACGGAAAGGTCTCTCTCAAGCCAGAAGGTGATCGAAGGAAACTTCGACAGAATAAGGGAAGAGAACAGAGTAGCCTTTCATGATTTCTCAGAGAAGACTGATAAACTTACTCTTTCTGTAAAAGAGGGTATGGAGGGGATAAAGAAAGGCAACGAAGAGAAACTGAAGGAAATACAGAACGTAGTGGACCAAAAACTTCAGGAAACTTTGGATAAGCGTATCGCAACCTCTTTCAAAGCCGTAACTGAGAATTTGGAGAAGCTTTATGAGTCTATGGGTTCCTTAAACACGCTCACCACTGATGTAAAGAAGATGAACTCTCTATTTTCAAACGTAAAATCCAGGGGAGTATGGGGAGAGATGCAGGCGGAAAATATCCTCTCAGATATCCTTACCCAAGAAGAGTGGGTGAGAAACTTCTCTCCAAGAGGAAACAGGGAGATTGTGGAGTTTGCAATACGTATGCCTGGTAAGCAGGGCGACGTATATCTTCCTATAGATTCAAAGTTCCCTGTAAGTGACTTGGAGCGCTACAAGGAAGCCGTAGACAGTGGAGACGAGAAAAAGGCGGAGATGGAAGCCAAGAACCTCAGGGATAGAATTATTTCGGAGGCAAAAGACATCAATAAGAAGTACATTGTCCCTCCTGTGACCACAGATTTCGCAATACTATTCGTTCCTTCCGAGACCATATACTTGGAAGCTATCAAGATGGATGGACTCTGCGAAAAACTTCAGAACGACTATAGGGTTGTTTTGACAGGGCCAAACAACTTTTCAGCTCTTCTTAACTCCCTCCGTCTTGGATTCAGGACAATGCAGATAGAAGAGTATACCTCCACAATCTGGCATCTCTTTGAAGACATGAAAAAGCTCTTTGCAGACCTTTCCAAGTCCATCGATGACTCTAAGAAACAAATAGACAAGGCTTCTGAGTCGTTGGACGGAGCAAAGAGGAAGAAAGAGAAGATTTCCACTGTTCTTTCCCGTATAGAAGATAGTGCGGAAAAGGCTGCCATCGATGATATAGACGCCTATTACGAGGAGTCTAAAGTTCTTGTGGAGGAAAAAAGAGACGAATAATGGAACGAAAACAAGTGTTATTCTGAAAACTTTGCTTTCGTCTTGAGAAAAAAACGTCTAAAATAGTGTCGTGCCAAAGATCGTTGATAAAGAAGAAAGAATGCAGATGATTCTCGAGAAGGCTTTGGAAGTCTTCTCAAGAGTCGGATATAGAGATTCGAATCTGTCTCTCATAGCAGAGGCTTGTTCCCTTTCACGCCCTACTGTCTATCAGTATTTCAGTGATAAGAAAGAGATATATTACTACGCAGTGAAAAACGTCACTTCCAAGATGTTTGAGAGATACTCAAAGATTGCTTTCCAGGAAGGTGAGGAAGACGAAATAGAGAGACTGAGACTCATTGTGGTGGATATCTTTACTTTTGCAAGGGAAAACGAATCTACACTCTCTAATCTTGTGGAGTTTATACTCTCTGAAAAGAAAGCAGGCGTGGATGTATATTCTGCTATCAGAGGAAGGACTGCCAAGATGCGCATTCTCATTAAGCGTATCGTTCTTCAGGGAATTCATAAAAACACAATCAGAGAGTGTGATGCAGACAAGGTCGGAGAAGAGATCTTCTCTCTTGTAGTGGCTGAAGCATTCCAGGTGGGTTTCTTCCCTTCATTCTCTGCAGAAGAAGCAACTTCCATTGTTTCAGAGTTCCTTGAATCCTTCAGAGAGAAAAGATAATTCCCCTTGTCTTTTTGAAATCAATAGTTATATTTCTCTTTGGATATGAAATAGCTTCCGTTATTGTCGGAGGTAATTATGAATTACGATAAATTTACAGTCAAAATGCAGAAGGCTTTGGAAGAAGCCATCACAAAGGCAGATCAAGCTGGTCATAGCGAGGTTGTTCCTGCCCATATGATTCTTGCCTTGATAGAGCAGAGCGATGGCGTCTTGAGACCTCTGTTTGAGAAGCTCGGAGTATCTCCAGACGCTGTCTCTTCCTCAATGAATACTATACTCTCCAAGCTTCCTAAGTCCTATGGTGACACCCAGAAGACTTTCTCCCGTTCTATGGCAAGAATCTTGGGAGCCTGTGAAAAGACAGCAGGAGATTTCAAAGACGAATATGTCTCTGCAGAGCACTTTTTGCTTTCCCTCTTAACCGATGAGTGCCAGGAAAAAGATGAATTGGAGAGACTTGGCGTCACAAAAGATAATGTCTTGGAGGCTCTTAAAGCCATTAGAGGCAATCAGAGAATCACAAGTCAGGATCCTGAGGCCCAGTATGCATCCTTGGATAAATACTGCAAGGATCTTACAAGATCAGCCAAGGAAGATAAGCTTGATCCTGTCATCGGAAGAGATGAAGAGATCAGAAGAGTCATGCAGGTTCTTTCAAGAAGAACCAAGAACAACCCTGTCCTCATCGGTGAGCCTGGCGTGGGAAAGACTGCAATTGTAGAGGGTCTCGCCCAAAGAATTGCAAAGGGAGATGTGCCTGAATCTCTTAAAGATAAGAGACTCTTATCCCTTGATATGGGCTCACTTATTGCCGGAGCAAAGTTCAGAGGTGAGTTTGAAGAGAGACTGAAAGGCGTAATAAACGAAGTCACAAAGAGTGAAGGACACATCATTCTCTTCATCGATGAACTCCACACCATTGTGGGAGCAGGAGCTGCAGAGGGAAGCACCGATGCCTCCAACCTTATTAAGCCTGCTCTTGCCAGAGGTGAATTACATGCAATCGGCGCCACTACTCTCGATGAGTATAGAAAGTATATTGAGTCAGATAAGGCCCTTGAGAGAAGATTCCAGCCAGTTTTTGCAAAGGAACCAAGCGTAGAGGATACCATTTCTATTCTCAGAGGACTTCAGCCTAAGTATGAAGTACACCATGGAGTAAGAATCAAAGATGAGGCTTTGGTGGCTGCAGCCACTCTCTCAGATAGGTATCTTACTTCCCGTTTCCTCCCAGATAAGGCAATAGACTTGGTGGATGAAGCTGCAAGCCAGATCAAGATGGAGATAGAGTCCCAGCCTGAAGCTTTGGATAAGCTTCAGAGAAAGATTCTCCAGCTTCAGATAGAGAAAGAAGCTCTTTCAAGAGAAAACGATGAGCACTCCAAGGAGAGACTAGATAAGATCAACGCAGAACTAGCTGATCTTCAGTCTAAGTTCAACGCCCTTCATTTGGAGTGGCAGAATGAAAAGGATGCCATTCTTGCTCTAAGGGAAAAGAAAGCCCAGATGGAGAAACTTATCCAGAAGAAAGAGAATGCTGAGAGAAACGGCGACCTGAACACTGCGGCTCAGATTAAATATGGTGAAATGCCACAGCTTGAGAAGGAGATAGCCGATGCCGAAGCCAAGGTCAACTCCTTTAAAAATGGAGAAGGAAGACTCTTAAGGGAAGAGGTCACTGAAGATGACATAGCAAAAGTTGTCTCTCTTTGGACAGGTATTCCTGTATCAAAGATGATGAGCTCTGAGATGCAGAAGTACACGGACTTGGAAAAGATACTCTCCCGCTCTGTAGTTGGACAGGACGAAGCTATCAGCGCCGTAAGTAATGCAATAAGAAGAAACAAGGCTGGAATAAGCGATGAACATAGACCTTTAGGTTCCTTCTTGTTTGCAGGTCCTACAGGTGTGGGAAAGACACTCCTTGCAAAGGTTTTGGCAGGTTTCTTATTCGACGACGAGAAGGCTCTTACAAGAATCGATATGTCTGAGTACATGGAGAAATACTCAGTGTCCAGACTTATTGGAGCCCCTCCAGGATATGTGGGATATGATCAGGGTGGACAGCTGACAGAAGTCGTAAGAAGACGTCCTTACTCTGTAATTCTCTTCGACGAGATAGAGAAAGCTCATCCGGATGTGTTTAATGTCCTGCTTCAAGTCTTGGATGACGGAAGGCTTACAGATGGTCAGGGAAGAGTGGTTGATTTTACAAACACTATCATCATCATGACCAGTAACCTTGGTTCTGAAAGCATTCTCAGAGATCCTAAGAATGCAAAAGATGAGGTGATGAATGCCATTGCTCATACATTCAAGCCTGAGTTCATCAACAGAATCGATGAGATTGTAGTCTTCAATCCTCTTGGAAAGGAAGAAATCAAGAGAATCGTCCACTTGCAGCTTGAAGCGCTTAGCGGAAGGCTTGAGAAGAAGAATATTCACTTCTCTTGGACTCCTGAAGTTGAAGATTACTGCGCAGAAGTGGGCTTTGATCCTTCATTTGGTGCTCGTCCTATCAGAAGATGCATTCAGAATGAGATAGAGAATGAACTTTCTAAGGCTATTCTCTCTGGAGAAGTTTCAAGAGAAGGAAATGTCACGGCTTCTCTCAAGGATGGAAAGATCTCCATCGGATTCTAAGAGTGTTTGATACTTTTCAGGAGTATCAATGTCATAGATTGAGCCAAGAGAGGAAGGGACTGATAGAAATCCGTTTTCTTTCAGATACTCTTTCATGGAACCGGGGTAAGATAAAAGCTTATCTCGGTTCTTTTTTGTATAAGCAACAGGATGGCCGGGGATATTTTTAAATGAACACCTGGCGATATCTTTTGTCTTAAGCGCCTCAAAGAGATTTAGGGCATCGTCTTTCCCCAATAACGGAAGATCTCCGGGGAGAATGGCAAAGTCATCGTCCTCCACAGCCTTCACTCCTTCAAGGGTGCTGGTTCTCTGTCCCATCTTATAGTCTTTGTTGAACACGATGTCCACAGGGAAAGAAGAAAGAGCTTCCTCAACTCTCTCCCTTGCATTGCCAACCACGACTATCACCCTATCTGAAAAAGACAGGGCAGTGGTGACTGTCTTTACGATTATGGTCTCACCTTTGAAGGGGAGAAGAAGCTTGTTTTGCCCCATTCTTTCAGATAAACCTGCTGCAAGAACGATTGTTGTCATAAAAATAATACTACTTTTTTTATTGCTCTTGAGAAAGGAAAAGTTCTAGGATTTCCCTATGCTTGTTACTTTAATAAATGCACTATCTGTTGTTTTAGGTGCTATACTTGGTCTCTTGTTGAAGAAGAGACTTCCTTCTTCTTTCCGTACAATTGTCATGACATCATCTGGTTTGGTCACTTTAGTTCTCGGCCTCTCAATGGCTGGCAGTGCCAATAGCACCCTTGGTGTTCTTTTTGCCCTTATTATTGGTGGTTTTATTGGTTTTGCTTTGAAGATTGAAGAGAGAATCGAATCCTTTGGCAATAGATTCCAAAAAGAAGGGGAGGAAGGCTCCTTTGGCTTGGCTTTCCTTAATTCATCAGTCCTTTTCTGCTCTGGTGCCATGAGTATTGTTGGATCCATTAATGCAGGCACCACAGGAGACGGCTCATTGATTCTGATCAAAAGTGTCATGGACGGTTTCATGGCAATAGTCTTTGCATCCACTTATGGAAAGGGAGTAATGCTCTCCGCCCTCACTGTTCTTGTTTATCAGGGGTTCTTTGTATTGGCGGGATCCGCCATTTCTCCAATCCTTGGAGAGAGTGGAATCAGCGACATTGCCGCTGCAGGAGGATTTTTGTTGTTGATGATTGGTTTTTCTCTTCTGGATATTAAGAAGACCAAGACCGCAAATTTCCTTCCTGCCTTGATATTTGCTCCTATTTTTGGCTGGTTGTTTTCATTTCTCGGTTAAAAACCCTTGATATTTTGAACAAATGTCGGGTTAGTATAAGCATTCGTTTGGACACGACAAATTTCCATGCTAAAATTACCCTATAGCCTCAAAAAGTTCTTTTTGGGGTTCAAGGGGGATTATTTAATGGGGGTAAAGTACAATTGTTGTCCTAGATGTGGAAGCCTGAGGATAGAAGAAACTACGGAAAAAAAAGGAACTGCGCAATATAAATGCTGTGACTGCAGAAGCCGTTTTGGAGATGAAAACGAAGCCAAAGGTTATGCTGATCTCCTGGTAAGATTCCTTGTGGAAATAAAAGATGTGCTGGGTAATAAAATCTTTTTGAAGCTAACCAAAAGCATTGATGACTATAAGTATTATCTTAAGATCGGTCGCTCAAAGGGATATGAAGGGGACTTGGACTCCAGCTTTTGGGATGAGTTGGCGGAAAACCTGTTTGTCGAATGTTCCTTTCATAAATGGAACGAATCTTACTTCGGTACTATGGGAAACTATGGCTTGGTGTGGGATATGGAGGCTTCCTTTGAGCGCCGTCACACTCTCTCCGCCCATGGATGTAATAGTTTCCCTGTATATTGGGAAAAGGTTGTTTCCCTTATTCTTCCCCTGTTGGAGGAGTGCGAAGGCAGCGATACCTTTATACATACTCTTCTTCAAGATAAAAAATGCTGATTAAAAAAGCCGCCGAGGATTTCTCTTCAGCGGCTTTTTATCAAATAGAGTGATTATTTGACCTTTTTTGCATCTTCAAGAACACTGTCTTCCTTACTCTTCTTTACCTTGCAAGGTTTGATGTGCCAGATGTCATCTGCATACTCTTTGATTGTTCTGTCTGATGAGAACTTTGCAGAGGAAGCGATGTTGATTGCGCTCATCTTATTCCACTTATCCTTGTCATCTCTGTAGAGCTTTGATGCCTCTTCATGTCTCTCGTGGTACATTCTGAGGTCTGCAAAGAGGAAGTATCTATCGTTGTAATCGATGAGAGACTTCAAGAGAGGATCGAAGATTCCATCTTCTCCATTGTTGAAGAATCCATACTTGATAAGCTTGATGGCTGCATTGATTTCAGCGTCATTCTCCATCCACTGTCTGGATGAGTATGTCTTTCCAAGCTCTGCAATCTCTTTCTCTGTATGACCGAAGATAAAGATGTTGTCCATACCTGTCTCTTCAGCCATTTCAACGTTTGCACCGTCCAATGTTCCAATTGTGAGGGCGCCGTTGCACATGAACTTCATGTTTCCTGTACCGGAAGCTTCTGTTCCTGCTGTAGAAATCTGCTCTGAGAGGTTAGTTGCAGGAATGATGCTTTCAGCCAATGTGACTCTGTAGTCTGGCATGAAGTAGACGTGGAGCTTGTTGTTGACCTGAGGGTCAGTGTTGATGACGTGGGCGATGGAGTTGATGAACTTGATGATCAGCTTTGCGTTCACATATCCAGGAGCTGCCTTTCCACCGAAGAGGAAAGTAGTTGGCTGGAATGATTCCCTATATGCCTTATCATTCTTCATTCTGTTGTAGATCATGACAATGTTTAGGGCATTGAGAAGCTGTCTCTTGTACTCATGGATTCTCTTGACCTGAACGTCGATCATTGTATCTGGATCAAGGATGATGCCGCTGTCCTTCTTCAAGAAGTCTGCAGCCTTAAGCTTTGCCTGATACTTTACCTTTGCAAGACTATCGAGGAATGCTGGATCATCTGCATAATCTCTCAGCTTCTTTATTTCATCGAAATTAGTGATCCACTTGTCACCGATGGTTTCGGAAATAAGGTTGGCTAGTCCTGGGTTTGCATCCAAAAGCCATCTGCGCTGAGTGATACCGTTTGTCTTGTTGTTGAATCTCTCTGGGTAGATCTGTGCAAACTCTGGGAACATATTGTCCACAAGAAGCTGTGAGTGGAGGGCTGCAACGCCGTTTGTGGAGTGGCTTCCGATGATTGCAAGGTTAGCCATTCTCACCATCTTTGGATTTGATTCTTCGATGATGGAAACCTTGGCAATCTTCTCATTCTGCATTGGGAAGAATGAGACGGCTGAAGAGAGGAATCTCTTGTTGATCTCGAAGATGATCTCCATATGGCGAGGGAGAATTGACTGGATCATTGGAAGTGGCCACTTCTCCAATGCTTCTGGCATGAGAGTGTGGTTTGTATAACCGAGAGTATTGACGGTAATATCCCAAGCTTCATCCCATCCAAGTCCTTCCTGGTCGATCAAGAGTCTCATAAGCTCAGGAACAGCAAGAGAAGGATGAGTGTCGTTCATCTGGATGGCAGCCTCTTTAGGGAACTGCTTCCAATCATAGTTGTCATATCTCTTGAATCTTCTGAGGATATCCTGGAGAGAACAAGAGACAAAGAAGTACTGCTGCTTCAGTCTCAGCTCTTTTCCCATATATAAGGTATCATTAGGATAGAGAACCTGAGAGAGAGTCTCTGCATTGATCTTCTTTCTTACAGCTTCTGTGTAGTCTCCTGAGTTGAATTCCTGGAAAGAGAAGCCGTCTGGGCTGGTTGCAGACCAAAGTCTGAGAGTATTTACTGTCTTTCCGCCGTAACCGACGATAGGTGTATCATAAGCGACGCCGTTTACCTGCTCTGCTGGAATCCACTTGAATACATCCTTACCATTCTCTCTGATGTGTGCAACATGACCACCAAAATAGACAGGGTAGGTGAGGTCTGGTCTCTTCAATTCCCATGGGTTTCCATCTTTAAGCCAATTGTCTGGCTGCTCTACCTGGTAACCATTCTTAATCTGCTGGCGGAAGATACCATAGTTATATCTGATTCCGTATCCATATGCAGGGAGTTCCAATGTTGCGAGGGAATCCATAAAACAAGCTGCAAGTCTTCCCAAGCCTCCGTTTCCAAGTCCTGCATCCGGCTCTGTATCTGCCAGCTCTTCATAATCATAACCAAGACTCTTGAGTGCTTCTTTGACCTGCTTCTCAATTCCAAGGTTAATGATGTTGTTGGTCATTGCTCTTCCCATGAGGAATTCAAGTGATAAATAGTAGACTCTCTTGCTGTGTTTTGCTCTCTGAGTCTTTCTTGAAAGGTCCCATTGGTGAATGATTCTGTCGCGGATTGCATATGCAATCGCCTCATATCTTCCTTCTTTGGTGGTATGGTAGACATCAGCATCCTGGTTGTACTTCAACTGTTCTGCAAAATCTCTGGCAATATCTTTTGCAGACTCGCCGTATCTGGTGCGTTCTATTTCTGCCACGATCGTGTCCTCCTTTGGACGTGAAAAATACATTTTTGTTTTGTGTATTTCTTGTTATCAAATCTAATAACAAAGACAATATAAAATATAAAAACAAAAATTTGAACCTCTTGCGACAACATGTGGCGATAATTTATGAATTCTTTCAAAAATTTTTATTTTGTGATGTTGAAAAAACAAGGCAACATCTCTACAATCTTAAAGCGTGTATCCCTAATTCGACAAAAGGGGTTACAAGTCATTGACAAGATGCGCGATGATTTGGTACAGTTGCCATTGCGTGTCGCGCTTAGGCGTGAAAATGCTCTTGTAGCTCAGTCGGTAGAGCACCACCATGGTAAGGTGGGGGTCGGCGGTTCAAATCCGCCCGGGAGCTCAAAATTAAGGCCCTATGGCCTCAGGAGTTGTTATATGGCAAGTTCAAAGAAGAAAGGCCCAGTAGAAAAAATTGCCCTTCAGTGCACAGAGTGCAAGCAGAAGAACTATACTACAGAGAAGAATCGCCGCAATACACCAGAGAAACTTGAACTCATGAAGTATTGCCCATTCGAGCACAAGCACACTCTCCACAGAGAGACAAAGATCAAATAAGTCTGGCATCTTCGAGGTGCGAGCAGGTCAGTAGCTCCAACGGTTAGAGCACTGGTCTCCAAAACCGGGTGTTGGGGGTTCGAATCCCTCCTGGCCTGCTGGCACCTCGAGGCTTTGAGGAGTAGGTATGAAGAAGATTGTAAGATATTTCAAAGAATGCTGGCTTGAGCTGAAGAAGGTCTCTTGGCCTACTAGAGATACAGTTGTCCGCTACACAGGAATCGTGATTGTATCCACACTTATCTTCGGCATCGTTCTTGGCATCGTCGACATTGGAATCGGCCAGTTGATGGACCTGATTTTCTAATCGACGCACAAAGTAGGAAAAAACGATGGACAAGGGATGGTACGTAATCCAGACATATTCAGGCTACGAACAGAAGATTGAGAAGATCCTCACCAAATTCATGGAGAAGGATCCTGTGTTTGCTTCTTATTGCACAGGAGTCAACGTTCCTATGGAGAAGGTCAACGTAAAGAACGAGAAGGGTGAACTCAAGATTGAGGACAGGAAGATTCTTCCTGGTTATATTCTGGTCGAGCTTCAGTTGCCTGATACAGGTTGGAACGCTGTGCTATCCAAGATTGTGGGCATCAATGGTGTTTCTGGATTCTTGACAGCAGATCCAAGTGGAAAGAATCCTCCAAAGCCTCTCTCATCTAACGAACACAAGAGAATTCTTGTCCGCATGGGTGAGCTTCCTGAAGAAAAGACCTTCAGACCTAAGCAAGATTTCTCTCTTGGGGAAGAAGTTCTCATTACATCTGGTCCATTTGCTTCATTCAATGGTACCATTGATGAAATTGACCTCCAGAAGGGTAGGTTGAGATTGTCCGTACAGATTTTCGGACGCTCAACTCCTGTAGAAGTCGATTTCAACCAAGTAGAAAAGGTTCTCTCGTAAGGAGAGGACTTTTTCCGATTTTTAACATCTTTATTTAGCAATCTCCCCTCTATGCCAAGCATACAGGGTGGGAGCTCCTCGTTGAGGAGCGTTAATACCAGCGAGGAACCCCGCTTATATCGGTCAGCTCAGACCAGGTTCCTACGTAAGGAGAAAAAAATGGCAAAGAAGAAGGTTACCGCAGTAATCAAGCTTCAGTGCCCTGCTCAGAAGGCTACTCCGGCACCACCAGT
>JALFYG010000197.1 GCA_022784805.1 Spirochaetales bacterium | reverse complement strand
GGATACAAAGCTGAAGTCGAGGATCTTGAAATCAGAAACCTTGTTCCTGAGAACCTAAGGGATGTCTCCAAGGAAGAGTTCCTGGAAAGAATGAACGAGATGGATGATGAGATGCTCTCCCTCTATAAGGAAGCAGAGAAGAAGGGCATGAAACTCAGATATGTGGGTACAGTTGACGACGGAAAGTGTACTGTATCTCTTTCCATGTTCCCTTCCGACCATCCATTTAGTCAGGCCAAGGGAACAGACAACGTCATCGAGTTCACCACAGCCCGTTACCATAACCAGCCTTTGGTCGTTCAGGGACCAGGCGCTGGACCAGAAGTAACCGCAGCTGGAATATTTGCAGATATATTGAGGTTAAGCGCATACCTCGGAAGCAGAATCTAGGAGGATGAAAGATGATCAGATTCGTTTCGACAAGAGATAAGAACGGACAATCATGTAGCGTAAGCGAAGCTCTTTTAAAGGGCCTCGCTCCAGACGGAGGCTTATATGTACCTTCATCTATGCCTAAGCGCCCAGATGACTTCACTCTTAAAGAGGGTGTGTCTTACGCAATGTATCAGGCAATAAAGCCATTCTTTGAAGGTGATGAACTGGAGAATGATTTGTTGTCTATCTGTCAGGATGCCTTTAATTTCCCTGTTCCAATGAAAGACTTGGGAGATGGAAAAGTTCTTCTGGAGCTTATCTATGGCCCTACAAGCGCTTTCAAGGACTTCGGTGCCAGATTCCTTGCTTCCTGTATGGAGAAGCTCTTGGAGAGAAGGGGGGAGGAGAAGACTATTCTCGTTGCAACCAGTGGAGACACTGGCGGAGCAGTTGCAGCTGCTTTCTGGAAGAGAAAGAATCTGAAGGCAAAGGTATTGTTCCCTAAGGGAAGAGTTGCTGAGAGACAGAGAGCTCAGCTTACTACTTGGGGCTATAATATCGAGAGCTATGAAGTTGACGGCAACTTTGATGACTGTCAGAAGATGGTGAAAGACGCCTTCATGGACAAGTCCATCACAAATAGCCTCAGTTCATCCAACTCCATCAATATTGGAAGACTCTTACCTCAGATGGCATATTATGCATATGCCAGCGAGATGTATCTTGCCCTCTATGGAGAGAAACCTGTGATCATCGTACCATCAGGAAACGTGGGTAACGTTACAGGATGCTTCTGGGCAAAGGCTATGGGTTATCCAATTGAAAGAATAGTCATGGCAACAAATGCCAACAGAACTATTCCTGATTACCTTGAAAGCGGTGAGTATAAGCCAAGGGCAAGCGTTAAGACACTTGCCAATGCAATGGATGTAGGAGCTCCTTCAAACATGGAGAGACTCTTTGATATGTTCCCTACATTTGAGGACTTCTCAGCTTCCGTCAGTGCCAAGAGCGTAAGTGACAGTGAGATTCAGAGAACTATCAAGGAAGTCTATGAGGAAGACAACTATATTATTTGTCCTCATACAGCATGTGGTGAAAGAATCAGAAGAGACTACTTCTCCACTTCTCCTACAATTGTCGTCTCCACAGCTCACCCAGCTAAGTTCGATACAATTGTAGAGCCTCTTATCGGCACATCTGTTCCAATTCCAAAGAATCTTTGGGAGATAATCCAGAAGCCAAGTTCTGCAAAGGAAATTGGAAAAAACTACAAAGAGCTGTTCTGAGTTTTCTCTCCATATACATCTGAAGAGAAGTAATAGATGAAAAAGAGTAATGTGACCAGTGTCCAGGAAATGGCATAGGAGAGCATTACTCTTTCTATTGATGCTCTTCCCCAAGGAGTTGAGAGCCAGATGATTCTTACTCCACAAATACCGAATACAGTAAAGAGTGTAGGAACCAATGTCCTTCCTGCTCCACGTAATGCTCCTGAGAGTACCTCGATAGGTACATAGACAATAAATACAGGTGCGATGGTCAAAAGAATCTTCATTCCTATCTCTATGACGCTTCCATCATTTGTAAAGAGCATGAAGCCGTATCTTCCGAACTTGATATAGAGAGTGGCAAGAAGTAGGGATGTGATAAGTGTCATTCCAAGACACTCTATTACACCTTTCTTTGCTCTCTTTATCTTTCCCGCTCCATAGTTTTGTCCTACGAATGTTGTTATTGATACCCCGAAAGCATTCACTATCATCCAGAAAACGGCATCAAGCTTGTTGTAGGAAGCCCAAGCGGCTGCAGTGTCAGTACCGAAGGAGTTTACATTGGTCTGGATGATCATATTGGAGATGTTGTACATGACAGACTGGATTCCCCCAGGAAGCCCGATGGCAAGCATCTTCTTTAAAATGATCGGGTCCATGGTAGCCATCTTCTTGACTTCCATTTTCTCGATGCCCTTTCGTGTTCCCAAGAATACAAGTGTCGTCACGGCCGACACAGCCTGGCTTATTACAGTTGCCAATGCAGCCCCTTTAACACCCAGATTAAGGATCGCAATGAAAACTATATCCAGGACGATATTCAAAAGAGCGCCAATTACCAAGAACCAAAGAGGGTGTTTGGAGTCTCCAAAGGCTCTCAAGGCGCCTGATGCCATATTGTAAACTACAAGGCCCAAGGCTCCGATAAAGTAGATATGGAGATATGTGGAGGCCAAAGGAAAGATATCATCAGGAGTGGCCATTAGGCGGAGCATTGGATTTGTAAGCAAATAACCAAAGATCGATATTACAAGACCGAAAAACAGTGACAATGCTATTGCTGTGTGAAGGCTCTTTTTGACCTTATCTTCATCTTTTGCACCATAGAATTGGCTTATGACTACAGTGGCGCCACTGGCCATTCCATTGAAGAAGCCTATTATTAAATTGGTCAGGGTACTGGTTCCTCCGGAGACAGCCGCCAAGGCTTCTTTTCCAAGAAACTGACCTACTATGATTGCGTCCACTGTGTTATAAAGGGTCAAAAAAAGAGTTCCGAAAAGAATCGGAAAAAAGAACAGCAGGATTTGCTTCCAAATCACACCTTCAGTTATACCATTTGAAACTTTTTGGACATCACGCATAGCAATAGGGATTCTATGCAAGGATAGTAAATTAAATCAATATGTCCTATCTTTTTTTTGCTCTTCTGCTTTTTGTTTTTCTTTTGCTGTGGTAGTATTTTTTTATGTATTCAGAAGTGATGATGCTGGTCTCCGTTGACCTTATATCAATTATCGGCGAGTTGATCGTCCTATCAAATTCCATCAGGAATAAGAAGGATGTAGGGCAGCCGGTATTCAATACCATGATAGCATCATTGATCATCGTAACATTTACAGATCTTCTTTCCTGGTTCTGTATGGTGGTAAAGACGAACTTCGGAATCTTTGTGGGATCTGTTGCAGGTTTCTGTAACTATCTCTTCCCAAACGTCTCTTGGTGGATCTGGCTTATATATGCCTATTCATTTATTTCATTGGTACATACTCGGGGCAGGGCAAAGGCCTTTTTCTTCTGTTCATCATTCCCAACTCTACTTTCCTTTGTTTGTCTTATAATCAACTTCAATACAGGAATATTCTTCTCCTATGTTGATGGTGTCTATACAAGGGGAGACTACTACTGGATAAATACAATCTTCTCTCTTACATACATTATTTGGTTTATAATCCTTATGGTTATGGACTACAGACGCACTGAGGATAAGAAACACAAAAAACATATCCTTTATCTATTTGGATTTTGTATCCTTCCTGTCTTAGGTCTCCTTTCCGAGCAGATTTTCTTTGGAATGTATTTTGCCCCGGCATTCTCCTTCTTGGGAGTCCTCATGATTTACATTAATGTCCAGAAAGAGAGAATCACAGATGCAGAAGCAGAGAAAGAGGCGGCAAAGGCAGAGCTTGAAGGGGAGAAAGTAAAGGTAATGCTTAGCCAGATTAAGCCTCACTTCTTGTTTAATACTCTCAATATCATCAGATCTCTCATCACAAGGTCCCCTAATACTGCAGTTGAGGCCATTGACCACTTTGCAGATTACCTAAGGGAGAACATGACCAGCCTTGAGAACGTAAGATGCGTCAGCTTCACAGAAGAGCTCCATCACGTCGAGAACTATCTCTATATAGAGAAACTTAGATTCCAGGACCACATCAGTGTCGAGTATGACATAAATTGCGTGGACTTCCTTCTTCCTCCTCTCTCGCTGCAGATTCTTGTAGAGAATGCCGTAAAGCACGGAATATCACCAAAAGAAGAGAATGGATACGTAAAGATCAGGACTACGGAAGATTCAGACTTCTTTATGGTTGTCTGTGAAGATAACGGCGTCGGTTTCGATACAGACAAGAAGTTCTCCAACGACCATGTTGGACTAAGAAATACAAGAATGAGGTTACACACCATGTGTAATGGAGAGCTTGTAATAACAAGCACTCCTAATGTGGGTACAAAGGCTGTAATGCTTATTCCTAAGCGTCAGAAGTAGACTTTCTCTGCTGTTTTATAGTAGTACCACTCACTTTCTCTTTCTGAGAATATTCCGTCACTATAATCGAGCTGCTTTGAGAGAGGAACACGAACCAGTGTTGATGGAACATCGCTTCCCCACATCAGATGCTCTGCTCCTACAATATTTCTTGCATACTCAAGATATCTACGAGCTATTCCGAAGGGGTACTCCTCTGGTCTTGTCTTCCACCATAGGGCTGCGGTATCGAAATAAATGTTTGATAAGGAGAGAGTATCTAATTCTCTCTTTAAGTTATCATCCTGGTTCCTTCTAGGAGAGGACAGGTGACATACAACAATATTAAATGACGGAAAGTCCTCTGCTATTCTTCTGATGGCATCCACTTGATGGCTATCGTCTCCTGGGGATCCTAGGTCAAAGGCAAGGGTTTTGACTTTGGTATAGAGACGCTTATAGATAGCGTACATCATATCTCCGTCGAGAGGGAAACTATGGTGTATTCCCATTAGTCCACATCCTGTGGATACTTCGAACTTGAAGGTGTCGATGTCCTTTGAAAGAAGATTACCGAGTATTTTGTCTACATTTCTGCAGAATGGGTCTACTGTAAAGGCTCCTCTAATCCTGTCTCTATGCTTCTCGACTCCTTCCCATACACCATGGTTATCAAAGCCAAGAAAGCCTCCTTGCAATAAGACAGCTTTATCGATGTTATTCTTGTCCATCAATGATAGTAAGGACGAAATACTAAACTCTGTCTTCTCATATTCTTCAGGAAGAAGTTGGATGACTTCTCCTGTACTCCAAATGGCCTTGCCATTGGAGAGGGGCTTCAGCTCTCCATCGGCTCCAAAGCCAGACAGAGTGGAAAATATATGTGCATGGGCATCAATAATCATAATTTGAGGATAGTTTTCATCTTGGTTTAAGGCAATAGGAAAAGAAAAGTAGAAAACATAGATAATAGAGAAATGACGATGATTTAATTTGTATTCCATACTAAAATGAAGATAAGGATATACAAAATGAAAGAAACACGTATTTGTATCATAGGGGGCGGAAGCAGGCTTTGGGCCATCCAGTTCCTTAAAGACTTGGCTTACAACAGGAATACACATGGAACCGTTGTTCTTCATGATATAGACCATAATGCAGCAATGAACAATGTTGCAGTGGGAAAAGAAATTTTCCACGTCAACGACAGCGAAGGTAGATTTGATATCATCGCTGAAGATAACCTGGAGAAGGCTCTTGAGGGAGTAGACTTAGTGATCATCTCAATTGAGCCAGGAAATATAGAGTGCAGAAAGGGTGACCTGCTGCTTCCAGAGGAGTATGGAATAAAGCAGAGTGTCGGAGACACTACAGGGCCAGGAGGAATCATGAGAGCCCGTCGTGCTCTTCCTTTCTTCTTTGGCTTTGCCCAGGCAATAAAGAAAGTATGCCCAAACGCTTGGGTTATAAACTACACAAATCCTATGACTCTCTGTACGGCTGCTCTTTATAAAGCATTTCCTGAGATAAAAGCCCTTGGATGTTGCCATGAAGTATTTCATACAGAGACTTTCATTGCAGAGAAGGTATCTGAATGGTTCAACGTCTCTGTTCCTGACAGGAGAGAAATCAAAGTCGACATTACAGGTGTCAATCACTTTACTTGGGTCACCGGTGCAACTTGGAATGGCATAGACTTGATGCCTCGCATAAGAGCTCTTGCAGAAGACAAGGATACTTATAAGGATTTGACAGAGGTCGCCAAGAAGAGAGTTGAAGAGAAGAAGTGGTTTGATTCTGACCATATTATCGCACTCTCCCTTTTAAGAGACTTTGGAGCCCTAGGGGCAGCAGGAGACAGACACCTATCTGAGTTCGTTCCTTTCTATCTTACTTCTGACGAAGAGCTATGGAAGTATGGCGTGGTACGTACTCCATATTGGTGGAGAGTTGAGGAAGATAAGAGAAAGAAAGCCAAGGTGTTTAGTGAAGAAGAGCTTAAGGCTACTCTCTCCGACGAAGAGGGTGTCGACATCATGTGTTCCCTTATGGGTGAAAGAACTCTCTACACTAATATCAACAGGCCTAACGAGGGACAGATTTCTTACCTTCCAAAGGGAAGAATCGTGGAATCAAACGGATACATATCAAATAATTCAATTCGCCCCATAGTGGCTAAGGATCCACCTCTTGCTGTACAGAATATGGTGAGACGAGTGTCTGATATCCAAGAAATGACGCTTGAAGCAATATGGAATAACGATGAAAAGCTATTGTTTGCTGCTTTCTTGTCTGATCCTTTGATGACTCTTAACCGAGACAAGGCAAAAGAGCTCTTTGATAAAATGCTTATAGCTTCAGCCTATAGAGTATAAGAAACAAAAAATGCGGAGAGGGTGACCTTTCCGCATTTGACTCTTCATTGAGTGCTTAATAGATTCTCGCTACAGGAAGACTTCTGATGGCGATGACTGTTGTGCAGCCCTCTCCAAATAGGCTTTCCATTCTTTCAATATATCGTTTCAATAGTCTCTTTGGAACATAAGCCTGGATAGTGCCGGCAAATCCACCGCCGTGGACTCTTACAGCACCTTCTCCGTCCAGGATATCTTCGCTCAAGGCAATGGCTAGAGCTACGCCCTGTTCCTTTGGGCATGATGCAGGATAGACATTCTGAAGGAATCTGAAGGAGGAGTTTCCGCTTTCTGTGACGTTATATAAGAAAGTATCTACGTCTCCTTCCTTTAGTTCTTTCAGCATGTACCTTACTCTTTCATTCTCTTTGAAGAAGTGATAAGCGCGGAGGATTGCTCTGTCGTTTTTAACCTTTTCCCTTATTTGTGCTATGTCTTTGATAAATGCGTTGAAATCTACTTCCCTTAGGTTTTCTTTTCCATAGAAGTGAGCGATCTCCCTCATCTCAGGAGGAACTGCAGCATACTCATCTGTCAAATCAGCATGGCAGCCTCTTGTATCTGTGATTACCATATCCAAGTCAAAGTCTGAGAAGTCGAAGGAGAGGGATTCGACTTTAGGCTCAGTCTTATTCTCGAAGTCTATTCCAACTATTCCGCCATAGGCACAGGAAAGCTGATCCAAAAGTCCTGATGGCTTACCAAAATATACGTTCTCTGCATACTGTCCGATTTTCGCAAGCTCTACAGATGAAATAGAGTCGCCTGCATAGAGGGCGTTGAATATCTCAGCTATAAGTACTTCTACAGACGCAGAAGAACTTAGTCCTGAGCCTCTCAATACCTTAGATGTGACGTTGGCGTCCCAGCCACCAATCTCCACACCTCTGTCCATGAATGCTCTTGCTATTCCTCTCAGGAGGGATGCTGTTGTGTTTATTTCATCTTCCTTAATCTCTAAGTCTGAGAGATCAATTGTGCACTTAGGAAAACCTTCACTATGGAAGTTGATGATCATGTCATCTCTTTTTGAGGCTGAAGCAATAGTGTCAAGATTGATTGCGGCACCGATGACAAGTCCAAGGTTGTGGTCTGTATGGTTACCTGCTATCTCTGTTCTTCCTGCAGCGGAGAAGATCATTGGGTTATCTTTTCCAAATAGAGATTTGTGATTCTCAACAAGAGATATAAATCTCTTGTCCATTTCTTCTGCGTTAACATCCTTTCCATAAAGGACTGTATATTTTTGTCTGAGAGTTGAAATCATAGGTATATTCTAAGTTCTCCCAGCAAGTTGTAAAAGTCTTTTTTTCCCTCTTTTAGTTAGTATAAGAATGTTTCCTTTGTCTTTTATATAACCAGATGCCTTGAGCTCTTCTATCCCATTATCTACCTCTTTATATGACCATTTGGAGAGCTGAGGAAAGGGATTAAAAATGCTTTTCTTTCTCAATCTCTTTATTACTCCAGCTCTTCGTCTCAATAGATGTCTATTCATCTCTTTGAGTATCTCTTTCTCCCCGGAGGGGACAAAGCCGTCTGGAGTACAGGAAGAGCAGAATGCGCATTCATCATGTTCTGTCTCTTCTCCCATCTTCTTTAGTAGGGCTGTCCTTATGCACTTACCCGAAGCGAATACTTCCTTCAGATCTCCCTTGTCTTTACTTTTCCAGAGGACAAAAGAGTGTGCCTCCGCCCCATCTCTTCCAGCTCTTCCTGCTTCCTGTAGAAACTCATCTGCTTTCTGTGGGAGAGAGATATGGATGACACTTCTTATGTTTTTCTTGTCTACTCCCATTCCATAAGCCGTTGTTGCCGCGAGGACTCCTGTGTTGGAAAGTGAAAACTCATCTTCAATTCTCTTTCTTGTCTCCTTGTCCATACCAGCATGATAGAAGAGGCACTTTATTCCTTTCTTTAAAAGATATATGGCAACTCTCTCCGTTTCCTCTCTCGTTGGGCAGAAGACAACAGCGGGTCTATATTCCTTATGTCTCAAAATAAAAATAAGGTCGTCTTCCATCTTTAAGGTATGAATGGCATGGTAGAAAATGTTATTTCTGTCGGAAGATGCTTTCACTATGTAAGGCTTTGTGTCCAGAAAGACACGCTGAAGAATGGTGGAGTACATCTTTTCATCCAGTGTGGCTGTGAAAGCCAAGATATGACGAGGCTTAATAATCTTTAAGACATCAGGTAATTCTTTATAGCTGGGGCGAAAGCTATCTCCCCAGCTGACGGAAGTGTGTACTTCATCAATTACTATTGTTGAAACCATTCTCCATAGTTCTTGGTTTCCTTTATTCTTTGTCAGAGACAGAAGCATTTCCATATTGGTGATGATGACTTTGTATTCACCGGCAATGAGCGCTCTGATCCTTTCTTCCTTTTCACCTCTGTCCATGCCTCCTTTCAGGACAAGAGTCGGAATATTCATTACTTTCATTCTTCTTTCTTGGTCCGCCATTAAGGAGAGGAGGGGATATATGCAGATGACGATACCTTTAATAAATATAAGAGGAGCCATAAAGCATATGGATTTTCCGCTACCGGTAGGAAGTACAGCCAACAATTTTGTTTCTTTATTGTTCTCTTCGTTTGCAGCTATATGGGTGATGACTAATTCCTGATGGGGAAGAAGGTATGTGATGCCTAGTTTTTCTTTTAACTCTTTTCTTAGCTCTATTTGGTCCATATTAAATAAACAGAAAAACAAAAGAAAATGAGTAAAATAATAAATATATAGAAATATAAAATTCCTATATAGGAATGAAAATAAAAAAATAATATATTAATAGGGGTAAAGAAAACGGGAGGATAAACCTCCCGCGAATCTTAGTTCTTCTTTGGCGGAACTGCGATGATATTCTTGATAGCTGGCTTCTTCTCAAGATTCTTCACAAGTCCTCTTTCTCTTGCCTTGTTTACATAGTTAGGATCTTCGAAAGAGTAGTGGAAGTTAGTATGGACATCATATGTTCCCTTCATGAGAGCATAAGCATCTTCTGTCATTACGAGCTCTTCATCTGTTGGGATGACGAAAATCTTGACAGGAGAATCATCAGCGCTGATGACAGTCTCAGCATTTCTGCAGTGTGAGAGATCGTTCTTCTCTGGATCAATCTTGATTCCGAGGCTTTCGAGGCCCTGGCAAGAACCAAGTCTGACGTTTTCACCCATTTCACCGACACCTGCTGTGAAGACAATGGCATCGACTCTTCCAAGAAGTGCAGCATAAGCACCGATGTACTTCTTGATTCTATGGCATTCGAGGTCAACACAGAGCTGAGCCTTCTCATCTCCATCCTGAGCCATGAGGGAAACGTCTCTTCTGTCACTCTTTCCACAGAGACCGACTAGACCGGACTTCTTGTTGAGGATAGTATCCATTTCCTTTACTGTGTAACCAGCATTCTCACAGATATATGGGATGATAGCTGGATCGATGTCGCCACTTCTTGTTCCCATTACGAGACCCTCAAGTGGAGTAAGACCCATTGATGTGTCGATACAGATACCATTCTTTACAGCACAAGCTGATGCACCGTTACCGATGTGGAGGATGATGACGTTAGTATCTTTGTTCTCTTTTCCAAGAAGAACAGCAGCTCTCTTAGCACAGTAGAGGTGGCTTGTTCCGTGGAAGCCATAGCGACGAACGTTATACTTTTCATACCATTCATAAGGAACAGCATACATGAATGCCTCTCTAGGCATTGTCTGATGCCAAGCTGTATCCAAAACGATTGCCTGTGGAACATTTGGCATAAGCTTTCTAGCACACTCGATACCCATGATGTTACCTGGCATATGTAATGGTCCAAGTGGGATGAGAGTCTTAAGCTGCTCTACAACTTCGTCTGTAACGAGTGTGGACTTCTTGAACATCTCTCCACCATGGAGAACTCTATGACCAACAGCTCCGATTTCAGAGAGATCCTTGATGCATCCATATGTTGGATCCTGAAGCATCTTCAGAATGTAGTCGATGGCTTCAGCATGGGTCGGAGAGACGAACTTGTCGTTGAACTCCTCTTTGCCACGAGACTTCTGTTCGATTGTCGAGTATTCCTGGCCGATGCGTTCTACAACACCGACTGTAAGGACATCCTTGTTGTCCCAATCATAGACCTGATATTTAGCGGATGAACTTCCGCAGTTCAAGGTTAAGATGACCATTGATATCTCCTGGTTTTTGTATTCGTTTTATGATTGAATCATATATCAGAAAAAAGAAAACCTCCACCTCAATAAGTTGAAATGACTGAAAAATGGTCAAATGGCGCTGAAATTGCGTTCTATAAGTATGAAGCGTTTTATTTTATCGATGGTTTTCTTTGTGTTTTTGTCCTTTTCTCTCTCTGCTTATTCCTTCGTCTTCGATTCAGGAAGCATAGGAATTGAGGGAGATGTCTATGACTTTGACCTTGGAGTCTGGGGATTGAGAATTAAGAGTCCCGTTTATTCCTTTGGCTCAGTGGATTCAGGTGGAGACATTGCTCTTATTAATAATCCTCATTCCTTATATTCAAAGGGACTCTATTTCTCTATTCCCTCAAAGAATTCTTCTCTCTTGGCTTCGTCTGTCACTTATGAAAATTGGAGGTTTTCAATTCTCTATGGAGAGAGAAATGGAGTTGGAGTAAGTGTCGAGGGAAAGGATTGGAGGGCTTTTCTCTATTCTTTCCTGAAAGAAAAGGACGAAGAGATGCAGAAAAAGATTATTGAGAGAAGAGATATGGATGTGTTTTATCTAGGCTTCGATGGCAAGAGGAATATGTTGTCTCTCTCTTCTTATATATCTCTAACAGATTCTCTCTTCGTCTCCTCAATGGTCAAGGGAGAGATAGACTTGGGGATGATGAAGATAGGAATGGGGTATGGGAGGATCCAAAGCTTATTTGAAGAGAGCAAGGATTGGGAGACCAGCTTGAAGATGGCACTCTATGAGAAAGACGCTGAAGTGTCATTCTCTCTTCTCTTGTCTGCAGAGCCTATTTATATTTCATCATTCCGCTCCCTTTCTTTCTTTTCAAAGGGAGAGTTGAATATTGGAAGAGTAAAGATAGAGAGCGAGACAAAGAGAAACTTCAGTAAAGGAAAAGAGAGTCTTGATGCTTCTCTTTCTGTTTATGGTGATATATGGAGGATAAAGATATCGAGAAACTCGGGCCTTACTCTCTCATTCCATTTCGATTCGTCATCTTTCACGTTATCTAAGGAGAAAATCGAAACCAAGGTAATAATTAAAAGAGACGATATAAAGATGACGATCGAAAGCAGCGGAAAGAGTAGTGTGGGAGGAAAGATTGATTATTCAGATTAACAGCCCTCCATTCCATTAGAAATGGAGGACTAAACGGAATAATTATCCCCCCTCACTATTTAAATAGAATGAAAAACAGTGAGTTAACAAAAAAAACAGAGAAATAGTAGGTGAGGTATAAAATCAGAGGGCGAGATTCAAGACTAATCTTCTTTAATCATGGACATAAATTTATTATACTTCAATAAGAGTGCCTTTGGCACAAAGGAGATTAAGCATGAAGCTGTATAACACAATGGATCGCAAAGTTGAGGAGTTCGTACCGATTGAAGAAGGAAAGGTCGGCATGTACTGTTGTGGTCCTACCGTCTACAACTATGCCCATATCGGAAACTTAAGGACCTTTATTTTCGAAGATATACTTCACCGCACCTTGGAAGAGGCTGGATATAGAGTAAAACATGTTATGAATATCACTGACGTTGGACATCTCACAGGAGATGGAGACGACGGCGAAGATAAGCTTGGAAAGAGAAGCAGAGAGACAGGTAAGAGCGTATGGGATATCGCACAATTCTACACAGATGCTTTCTTTGCTGATGAAAAGGCTTTGAATATCAAGAGACCAAACGTAGTTTGTAAGGCAACTGATCATATCAACGAGATGATCGCTCTCATCAAGAGACTTGAAGAGAATGGTCACACATACATCGCAGGGGGTAACGTTTACTTCTCCATAGACACAATCGATGACTATGGAAAGCTTGCTGGACAGAAGCAGGAAGATAAGCTCAGTGGAGCAAGAATCGCTGTTGACGGCAATAAGCGTAATCCTCAGGACTTTGTCCTTTGGTTCACCAACAGTAAGTTCGGTGAGCAGGCTATGATGTGGGATTCCCCATGGGGAAGAGGATATCCAGGCTGGCATATCGAGTGTTCAGCAATGAGCATGAAGTATCTTGGTGATACTTTCGATATCCACTGCGGTGGAATCGACGCCATCCCTGTTCATCACACCAACGAAATTGCTCAGAGTGAAGCAGCCACAGGCCATAAGTGGGTCAACTATTGGTGCCATGGCGAGTTCCTCCTGAACGACAAGGGAAAGATGAGTAAGTCCAGCGGGGAATTCTTGACACTCCCAGTATTGGTAAGCCATGGATACAACGCTTTGGATTACAGATACTTCTGTCTTGGCGGACATTACCGCACCCAGCTTAAGTTCTCTTATGAAGCTTTGGACCATGCAAAGAGTGCAAGGGAAAGACTCAATGGAATCGTTGCAGAGCTGAAGGCGAAGGGAAAGCCAGCTACATCTCTCTCTGAGAAGGCTGAAGGCTACAGGGATTCTTTCTTTGCCGCTCTTTTCAATGACCTCCGTTGCCCTGAAGCATTGGCAGTCATGTGGAAGATGGTGAAAGATGGATCTGTAAGTGACGCAGAGAAACTTGCTCTTCTCTATTCTATGGATAAAGTTCTTGGCTTGGACCTTGATAAAGTCGAGGCAAAGAAAGAAGAAAAAGTAGGTGGAGAAGAAGAGTGGAAGCTTGTTGAAGAGAGAAAACAGGCTAAGGCTGAAAAGAACTACCAAAGGGCGGATGAGATAAGAAAAGAGTTGGAAGAGAGGGGATATATCGTAAAAGATACTCCTCAGGGACCAATTCTTCAAAAAATAATGTAACCATTAGATAGGAAAATTGTTAATAAGATGGAAATCAAAAGTACCAACAGGGAAGATTTCAGGAAAGTATACGATGCGAATTACACACTTCTTATGCAAGTTGTGATGCACATCGTATATAACCAAGAAATTGCCGAAGACTTGGTCCAGGAGACTTTCGAACGTTTCTACGTTAAGAATCTTTCCTTCCCGACCATGGATGACGCCAAATATTGGCTGTTGAGAGTTTCCAAGAATCTGGCTCTCAATCATGTTCGAAGGAACAAGAGAGAGATACAGCTGGTGGATAAGGTCAAGAAGATGCCGGGTGAAACCGCAAACTACTATGACTCATCCAAGGCTGTAATGGAGGAAGAAGAAAAAAGGGCTGTAAGAGATGCAGTCAATGCTCTGCCAGAGAACTTGAGAAGCGTCATACAGCTGAAGGAGTACTCGGGACTTGACTATAAAGCTATAGGAAAGGTTCTTGGTATTTCTGAAACGAATGTAAAGGTTAGGGTTCATAGAGCTAGAAAGAAGCTTGAAGAAATCCTTTCCGCGGAGGATAAAGATGTGTATTGATCTGCAGATGCTGTCCGCATATATGGATGGAGAATTGAAAGAGCCATATAGAACCCAGGTTAAGGAACACCTGGAACACTGCGCCGCCTGCAGAAATCTTCTGGAGAATATGAAGTCTTTGGATGAAAAGATTCAGAAGGACACTTTCTCAGACGAGGAGCTAAATAGAAATAAAGATGCCATCTTCAAGAAGCTTGATGCAAAGTGCTTCGGAGAAGGTAAGCAGATTTCTTTCTTCAGAAGAAAGATTCAGATGAGCATTCCTGCTGCTATCACAGCAGCTGCTGCAGCTGTATTCATCTTCGCAGGTGGTTTTGTATTCTTCGGCTCCAACGCAAAGGAAACAAATGATATCCTCCCATCATTTTCTGTCAATGCCGAAGCAGATAACGTAAGACTTGTATCATCTGGCAAGAACAGTTTGGATGATTATACTCTTGAAGAGATACTTCAATATCTGGATGGTAAAGGCTATCAGGTGGATATATCTATCAAGGGCCTTCAGCCTCTTGAAGAGAAAGGGGAATGAAATACTTGGACTCGATTTAGTTCGGGTCCTTTTTTTAGCCACAAAACCCGAATTTTTATTAATCATTTAGCGAAAGTGTCCTCTTTTGCCTCTATTTGCCCGTTTTTTTATTCCTTACTTTATATCTGTGAGGTTATAAAATGAAATACGATTATTTAAAAGGAATAGAGGGGATGAACATGTATGATCCTCCTCTGATGGGTATTTTTGATTACAATAAAAAATTCACTGCATATTCATTGAAGGTATTGGCTGGAATTGACGTTGATGATTTAAATTCAATGCAAGTGATAGTTGAGGACTTTCTTGCTCCTGTTAAGGATGGCAGAGCCATGAGAATGGATGTAAGAATTAATCTTATAGGTAATACGAGAACTGACATAGAGATTCAAAAAATAAACAACAAAGATGAACTTGCAAGAGCATTATATTATCTTGGGGGACTTCTTGTTGATTATAGTAAGGGGCTGGAGGTAATACCACAGACAAAATGCATCGTAGTGTTCATCTGTAACTTTGATCCTTTTGAAGGTACTCCTTATGAAGGAATGACTAGAATGAGATATACCCTTAGGAGTGAAGATGATTCGAAAAAGTTCCATACAAAAGGTGGAGAACCTTATCCATTTGATGCCGTCAATGTATTGATATATAATGGAGCTAAGAAATGGGATGAAGACAATCCTCTAAGTGAAGAAGAGGAAGCAGTCAGGATATATCTAGAGGATATGCAGAAGGTTGATCCAAAGGATATGAAGTCCTCCATCGCTTCCAATGCTGTAACTGAATACAAGGGAGATCCTGTGATTATGGATAAAGCAAAACAATGGGTGAGGGCTACATATCACGACGAAATCGAAGAAGAGAAAAGGAAGTTACAAGAGGAATATGAGACAAAATTAACTAATAAAACGGAAGAAGTTGTAAAAAAACTTATTGCTCATGGTGAAGATGATGAATACATCAATGATGTTACAGGTATGTCCATAGAAATGGTTTTGGAGATAAGAAGTAGCATGCAAGATGGTGAAGATAATCCAAACTAATGGCCACCCCACTAAGGATGGCCGAATCAAATAATCAGAAGATTGTTTGTTCCTTTTTATTATGCAATATTTCCAAGTTTGCTTTTCTCTTTGCATTCTTTTAAGAAGGAAACAAATAAGAAAATGGAGAATGTAAAGGTCAATACATCGGCAGCTGGCTGAGCTATCTCGACTCCTGTTATTCCCAAGATCCTCGGAAGTATCAAGATGGAAGGAATATAGAAAATACCTTGCCTGCACATTGCTAGGAAAGTTGCAGATGCTACATGGCTTGTGCCCTGAAGCGCCATATTTGTAGTGACGTTAATTCCACAGAAAGGTAGAAGTAGACACTGTGCTCTCAATGCTCTTCTTCCGACTTCAAGAACCATTGGATCGTCACTAATGAAAGCTTTGATTATTGCAGGAGCAAAGATATAAGTGAAAAGAGAGAGAATGGAGATGATGGCTGTGCCAATCTGAGCTGTGAAGACAGTTGCTTTTCTTACCCTTTCATATTTCCCAGCTCCCCAGTTGTATGAGCAGACAGGTTGGAAACCCTGACCGAAACCAAGAAGGGCAGAGAAGATGAAGAATGTCACTTTTCCTGTGATGCTCATTGCAGCTATTGCAGCATCTCCATAAGGGCCTGCACTTAGATTCAAAAGAATTGTTGCGATACTTGCCAGTCCCTGCCTTGCCAAAGAAGGAAGGCCTGTCTTGATGATGGCAATAAGCATAGAAGGCTTGAAGTCCTTGATAGTTTTCAGAGCAATGTCTGCTTCACTCTTTCCTGTAACAAAAGCCATGAGAAGGATTATGAAACTAATGAGCTGGCTGATGGCAGTGGCTATTGCAGCTCCTGCTGTTCCCAGTCCAAATACAAAGATAAACAGAGGGTCCAGTGCAATATTCAATATACCACCGGTGGTGATGCCAATCATTGCGTAGAATGCCTTTCCCTCGGACCTGAGGACGTTATTCATTACATATGATCCAATCATAAAAGGAGCTGCAAGGAATATATATCTTGAGTAAGCCTCTGCATAAGGAAGGATAGTCTCAGTGGCTCCCAGCATTCTCATAAGGCCTTTGTTGAAGACAATGCCTAGAAAAGCAAGTATTACACCAAAGAGAAGAGAGAATAGGAAAGACATGGTGACAAGAGTATCTGCTCTGTCTTTGTCCTTTGCTCCAAGAGCACGGGAAGCAAGAATTCCTCCACCCATTCCGATTGTAAATCCAACAGCCTGGATTATTGCCATGATGGAGAATACTACTCCTACAGCTCCAGATGCGCTTGTTCCGATTTGGGAAACAAAATAAGTATCTGCCATGTTGTAGATGGAAGAGACAAGCATGGAGATTATTGTAGGAACAGCAAGACGAGGAATAAGAGATGACACGGGAGTTTGTGTCATTTTTATATATTGTTGGCTTTCGTTCATATTTTGAATTTATCATAAATCAGAAAAAATGGGGATAGACCTCTTTCCATTGTTAAGAGCACTCTTTTTTGATACCATAAACGGCGACGGAGGACTTTTTAATATGAAAGCCGTGGAATTGGCAAAAGCCTATAATCCAAAAGATTTCGAGGACCGCATCTAT
>JALFYG010000184.1 GCA_022784805.1 Spirochaetales bacterium | reverse complement strand
ATCCTCGTCGATTATTCCCATGTTTCCTGTGGAGTGGGATGCAAAGAGCTTAAGTCCCACTACACGAGGAAAGAGAGAGGAATAAAGAGAAACCATTTCCCCTATCTCTTTCTCGTCAGGAGTAAGACCAAGGTATAGATGGTAATGTACATCCATACCTTTTCTTTTTAGTTCCTCTTCGGCTTTGATCCCGTCTTCTATACGCCTCAGTACATTCTCCTTATTTGTCAAAGGAGGATTTGTGTTGGGCATATCAAAGAAGGTGTCGATGCCAGCTAGGTAACCAGACTCCATACCATGGAGTATTGTCTCTTTCTCTCTCTCATTCCAATCCCTGAGGTGAACATGGGGATCTATCATAGAGCGCCTTCCTTTTCCAAGAATGATAGTGTCATGAAGGTTCCCCACTGGCACTCTAAGTGTCCACCACAGGAGCATTCACCACAGAGGCCTATTCCACACATTGTGTTTCTCTCCATACTTAGGAGAATGCGATCCGTACTTATGCCATGTTCTTTGAGGGTGGATGAAGCTATCTTCATGAAGATTTCTGGTCCGATAAGGTAATAGACACCATCCTTTCCATTCTTCTCGATCTCTTCTGGAAGGTATGAAAGGACTCTTCCTGGCTTACCGTCATCGCTGATTGCTTTATAGGAGCCGAAAGCAGAGAGTTCTTTGTCGAGGATTCCCTTGTTTCCGTCAACGCTGGTTCCAACTAAGAAAGACATCTCTGTGCCGTCTTTCTCCAGTTCCACTGCCAGTGGCAGGGCAACAGCTTCTCCTGTTCCTCCTGCGATGACTAGGGCCTTATCTGCCTTAGGTCTCTTTACTTCAGCCCCATATGGTCCTCTGATATATATCTCGTCACCCACGTTGAGGGAAGAGAATAAGTGGGATGTAAAGGCGCCTCTCTTTTTTACAATAAATGTAAGAGGAGAAGTCTTGGCCAGGGAAAATGGCTTTTCCCCCACACCTGGAATCCATAGAAATACAAATTCACCAGCTTTGAAGTTCTCCACTTCTCCGCTGAGAGTGAGAAGGATAGTGTCCTCAGAGTGATACTTCTTCTCTGTAACAATGTGCTTCCTGTATTCCATCTGGCGTTCAGGAGAAACATAGGTGCCGGAGAGTGTGTCGCACTCCTCTCCATTGAGAAGTTTCTGGCTTCCTTCTTTGAGAGCGGAGAAGAACAGAGGCCAATTAGGCTGCCTTACGTGGCCAAGGACACTGCCGATTCCGACTGCATCAGCACCAGCTGCTACCATCTCTTTGCACTCTTTCTCGCTCCAGACACCTCCCATACCGATGATAGGAACATCGTCTGGGATGTATCTTCTTATTTCTTTGATGCACTCAATAGCTCTTTCATATACCCAACGACCGCTCTTGCCACCCTTTCCTCCGATGGCATTCTGGAGTATCGGGGTGCCGCTTATTGGATCGGTGTGTAACTCTGGTCCCACAGTGTTGATTGCCGTGATGCCGTCAGCTCCCTTTTCGATTACTCTCTTTGCTATCTCTCCGATGTTATCTACATTAGGAGTGAGCTTAATAAAGAGTAGGGATTTTCTATCCTTTGTGGCGTTATGGATTTTCTCGACATATTCGGAAGCGATGTTGATGTCTACTCCAATTGATGCTCCGAAGCCTTTCTTTGCATGAGGGCAGGAGAAGTTTAACTCCACGCTGTCTGCAACACTGTCGAAGGCTTTGACAAGAGTGATGAAGTCTTCAGGGTTATCTGCTGAAAGGGAGACGTTGAGCCATTTGTCAAAGCCATTCTTTCTTAGCTCAATAAGCTCTGGAAGGGCTTTCTCCATTCCAGGGTTTCTCAGGCCCACAGAGTTACCGAAGTTTCCGCTCTCTGTCTCGCAGATAACAGGCTCCCTGTTTCCATCATTCTTTTTTACCTGATAGCTTTTTGTCGTGAAGATATCTAAGTCTGGTACGTTTTTGTCGAACCATGAGATAAGCTCTGTCTTTGTTGTCGCTACGCCACTTACAGAGGAAAGGTAGACTTTCCTCTCCTTGTGGCCCATAGGAAAGCTCTTTTTCAAAGGGCACACTCCTTTGCAAACTTCTCAATTGAAGCCATGCAGATATCTTTCCAGTTCTCAGGAGCCTTTTCCTTCTTCTTTGCCCAAGGGTGGGT
>JALFYG010000153.1 GCA_022784805.1 Spirochaetales bacterium | reverse complement strand
ACCTTCACTGATCCTGATACAAAGGAAAGATATGATATTCATCTCTCATCTGACGTAGGTGATTATCCTGTCAACGACTCGCTCCTGACTATCCTCAAGATATCGGGAGAGATGGGAAATGTCAGCGTAGACAGTATCTCTGACATTAAGCTTGAAAGCGAGCTGAGCCAGATAGCTCATACTGACCGTTCTTCGTCCATGACAGTAAACGCAAAGATCATGGGTGAATCCACTACAGATATCTCAGCTCGCTTCAAGGAATACATAGCTGAGAATCCTCTTCCAGATGGAATCGAGATCAAGGAGACTGGTCTTGGAGACTTGGTAAAGGATTCTGTCGTGCCTATTGCCCAGGCAATGGTCATCGGTATCTTCCTTGTATACTTTGTCATGGTCATGGTCTTTGAGCGTTATAACCAGCCTTTGCAGGTCATGATCACAGTACCATTCTGTATCATCGGTGTAACCTTGAGCCTTGCTGCCTTCGGCACAACCCTCAACATGATTGCAATTCTTGGAATCGTGAGCTTGATGGGTATGTTGGTTAATAACGGAATTATTCTTATCGACTCTATTAACCAGCTCTATAGAGGAGGCATAAATGCCAAGTTCGATGAATATGGCATAAGCTACGTTGACCTTACTGAGAAGGAGAAAGAGGGTAGGCTGGATCTCACAACAGAAATGGAGATCCTGAGAAAGAGTGTGGTAGATGGAACATCTTCTCGTCTAAGACCTATTCTCATGAGCTCTTTGACAACAATTCTTGGTGTCATTCCTATGGCTATAGCATCAGGTGAAGGCGCTGAATTGTATGCACCACTTGGACAGGTAATCATGGGAGGTCTCATGACCAGTATGATCATCACTCTCTTTATTACACCTGTCGTCTTCTATGTCTTCGAAAGAAGAAAGATTAAGAATACTTACAAAAAAATGAACAAAAGACTGGAGGCTCTTTGATGAAAGTAAATAGATATATTTGTTTAAGCTTGGCTCTTTTAATGATGATTGCAGCTGTTTCTTGCAGCGCTGATTTCGGTCAGAACGTTTATTACGGCGGAATCAGTGGCATTGTAAAAGATAAAGATAGTAGTAATGGAGTATCTGGAGTAAAGGTTTACCTCTATACATCAGAGAGTGAGAGAGATGCAGCCTTCTCTATCTGGGAAGATAATGACGGGCTTTTCTCAGACAAGGATTGCCTTTATAAAGCAACCACAGACTCCAACGGTAAGTGGACAGTCTCCAAGGTTGTATGGATGGCCAAGGACGGTGCTTGGGGTAGTGACTATGATCATATTCCTGTCTATATCATCTACTTCTCAGAAGACTATGGATGCTGGAAAGAAGAAGAAAAAATAGAGCTTGTAAGTGGAACAAGCAATACCAACGCCATTGAGAGTAAGAGGGAGAAGATTAAGACAACTTCTAAGCTTACACTTAACTTCAGAGAGAACAACAAGGCTATAACTGACGAGATTACTTTCACTTACTCTTATAACGATGGCTATTCTGATATCAAGAAAGATGTCTCCACAACAAATGGTCAGTTTGTCATCGATAGCCTTTCTTATGTGAAAAATGATGATGGAGCTGTTGTAACCATCTCCAATATAATGACCACAAATGGTTGTTGGAATACAGAGTCTCTGATTCTTGATCCAAATGACAGCAATATCTCTCAAGAAAATGGTGTCATCAAAATCAAAGTCAACAAGGCTTCCGTTACATCTGAAATCAAGATGGATAGAACTAAGTATGACTTGGGAGAGAACGGAATCAGCGGAAGAATAACTGCTTCTAGAAAACAAGTAATGGAAGACACAGGAAATTCTGTTAAAAATTCTTTGGATTCACTGGTTGTAAAGGCTGAGATAAATGGAACCACATATTCCGTTCTATCTGGTAACGGCAACTACGACAGCGATACAGCTGCCAGTTTCAGCGTCGATTTCTCTGGTCTTGCTGTAAACGAAAAGGTGGAAAAGGGTGCTGGAGCAACAACAGTGGAGATCAAGATTTATAGCCAGGATGGTACAACAGAACTTGGTTCTACAACGCTTGATCTAGATTCTCACTATGAGAGTAAGAACTCTGTAAACATCATGGTTTCTTGGACATAACAATGAAAAGATTACTTCTTTCTCTTTTGATAATTATATCCTCATCTCTTCTTTTTGCTTCCATAACAATCGAGGAAGCAGAAAAGATGATGATGAGAAATAACACGAGTATCCGAAGTGCAGAGGAAGCCGTTGTGAAGGCTGGGCTTGATTTAAAGGACAGCAAGGCTAACTTCTCTCCAACTATAGAGTTAAGTGGCTCTATGACCTATATGACAGATCCAATAATCGGACCTGTCATCATGGAGTCTTCAGATATCATGAACCAGATGGGACTAGGCAGTTACTCTGATCAGGTCTCAGGATATGTGACACTCTATGATGGAATGGAGAATACCATGTATATGGGTTCTCTATCCCTTACTCAGCCTCTTATTACTTGGGGAAAGCTGGGAAAAGCTGTTGATTTATATCAAAACATCCTTACAGCCCAGTCCTTGAGAAAAGACGACACTGTGGCTCAGCTTCAGGCAGAACTGAGAATCAGAATCTGGTCTCTGAAGTACTTGGAAGAAATGGATGTTCTGGTTAAAGAAGCAGAGACTCTGTCCAATAGACTTGTTGAGATAGCTAAGAGTGGATATGAAAACGGAATGCTTTTGAGACAAGACTATCTTTCTGCTCAAATCAGTGCTCTCGAAGTTGAAGTAAAGAAGACTGAACTAGATAAGAACAATAGTTCCGTCATGGAAGGCCTCAGAACTCTTATTGGTGATTACTCCATAAACTATGAAGACCTTGAGATGCCTACTGACGAGTCTTTTTTAAGAAAGTATGAAAACAGTGACTTGGACACTCTCCTATCTTTGGCAACAGGAGAGGACAACAATAACCTGAAGGCTATAAAGAATCTTATCGGAGCATACTCCAATCAGAAGACCATAGCCCAGAGAAGTTTGTATGGCATTCCAGACTTTGCATTACAAGCAGAGCTTACATATTCCAACTCCAGACTTCCTTTCATACAGACAGGATGGAAACAGAATGACAACAGCGGTCTCAATCTATCCATTGGTTTCAAGACAACTCTATGGGATGGAGGAAAGGCAATAAACGATGTCAACAGGGCCCAGTCAAACATAAGGGACGCAGAGTCTCAGTATGATAGTGCTGTGGGTGAGATAAGAAGCGCTGTCATCTCCAACTATAATGGAATGAAGACTAACCTTATCAACATCGATTACCAGACACAGAAGATAGAGAATTTGGAACAGGAATTGGAGAATATACGTATCGGAATGAAGTATGGCAGCGACTCGGAAAGCGAAGAGAAACAAAAAATGCTGGAAATTGTTGAAGCCAAGACTTACCTTCTTGAATCAAAGATTGCACTTGTGCAGAATGTGTATACCCTTGATTATCTGACAGGAAGCGAAATTCTGTGATCCAATATGGATTTGTTACTACTCTGGTTTTGACGCTTTTATTTGCGCTTGCCGGATTCATTGATTCTATAGCAGGGGGAGGCGGACTAGTCTCCCTCACTTCTTTGTATGCTGCAGGACTCCCTCCTGTAAATGCGGTAAGCACAAACAAGTTCTCCATGACCTTCGGAACTCTCTTTGCAACCATAAACTACGCAAGAGAGAAGAAGATTGTATGGCGCTTGGTTTTGCCTAGCATTCTCTTTGCTCTCGCTGGCTCTTCAATTGGTGCCCAGCTGGCACTCAGGTTTGCAGATACTCTTCTACGCTATATGCTCCTGTTGGTGCTTCCTGTCCTTACATTCCTCACCCTAAAGAAGAAAGAAGGGAAGGGTAAGGGAATGATAAAGGTGAACGAGAATCCTTTGTCTTTTGATATCTCTACTCTCACTTATGTGGTTTCAGCAATCTGTTCTTTTGCAATTGGAATCTATGATGGATTCTTTGGCCCTGGAACTGGTGCTTTCTTCACCATTCTCTTTTCTTTTATGGGACTACCTCTGATCTACAGTGCAGGAACTACAAAGGTATTGAATCTCACATCAAATATTGCAGCCTTCACCACCTTCCTTATCAACGGCACAATAGAATTCTCTATAGGAGTGTCTTGTGCAGTTTCTTCCATTATTGGAAACCTTCTAGGCTCCGCCTATGCCTTAAAAAGGGGAGGAAAAGCCATAAGAAAGGTTCTTGTCGTTGTGATAATTCTCTTGTATATAAAGATATTGGCTGAATTCTTCATCTCTTGATTTTTATTTGTCCTCAGCTGTCAATACCCTAAATGAAGAATTAATAATTTCATTCTTTTTTTCGAAAAAACATGGGCATTTGTTGTGAATATTACCTCGAAGATGAGGTCACGACAGATGACCCTCATCTCGAGGGTTGAAA
>JALFYG010000147.1 GCA_022784805.1 Spirochaetales bacterium | reverse complement strand
TTTATGGCTTCATTCTTTACCTGTCTGTCCATGATTTATTATAGCATTTATAACGATTTATAACAATTGAGGCATTCATTTTTCAGCCTTACATCCTCCACCTTGAAAGGTGGAAGCTTTACGGCTGTTTTTCTGTAAAGACAGAAGATGATTATATTTGCATAAATTCTGATAGTTTCAGCGGTGAAAAGAGATACGAAATAGATGTGGAACAAGATGGCACACCCACATTGGATCTTTTTGTAGAGGAAGGTGTTCTTAAAATAGTCGTCGAAAACAATGGAGTAAAGAGCCTGGAAGGAAAATACACGAAAGAGTGGAACCAATATGGAAAGACAACCTTCATTCTCGAAAAAGGCACATACGAGATATCTACGAAGGGAAAAGACTTTAAAGGAACATGCGAAATAGGTTGGAAAGCTAACTAAGAAGAGAAAGCACCCCCAACAATGGAGTTGAGAAGTCAGACTCCTCATCCTCCAGGATTCTCTCGAGGCTCATCATCAAGGCAGAGGAAAAGAGTGGGATAAGAGCTCTTTTCCTCTCTTCTTTTATATTAAAGGAAGAGATGATTACTGAAGCCTGGCTAGAGAGCATGAGAAAGAGAGACCTATATTCTTCCTGTGCTTCAGAAACTGTCAGATGGAGAGAGAATACAACCCTCAAGAAGTGCCAGTTATCTTCATCGAGAAACATATTCTCCCATTTCTCAGCAGCTTTCTCCAGGATATCTCTTCCATTTCCTTTCAAATCCAGCTGGAAACCATTTTTCATTATATTTTTATGTCCCCTTTCAAGCATCCCTGAAATGATTTCATCCTTTGAAGTGAAGTAGTGGTATAAACTTGCCTTTGACAGCCCTAGTGCGCTAGAGAGTGAGTTGATGGTCAAAGCATCGATTCCATTAGTGCTTACAATCTCCAAAGCTGTCTTTAATATCTCGTCTTTCTTATCCATATCTCTATATTATCAACCGAACGTTCGGTTGACAATTCGATTTTTTTCCATTTATTTAATTCTTTTTATTTTTTGCTATTGAGATAAAAACACCAATGAAAGAGAATCTCTGTACAAAACTAAAGGTAAGGACAAATACATGTACGCATTAGTTGAAATCCTCGGCAAGCAGTATAAAGCAGAAGAAGGCGCAGTACTTCTTGTCGACAGACTCCCATTGGAAGCAGGTGCATCTTACGAAATCGATAAGGTTCTCGCTGTTGTTGATGGAGAGAACGCAAAGTTCGGTACACCATGTGTTGAAGGTGCAAAGGTTCTCGCTACAGTTGGCGAAGAAGTAAAAGGTGATAAGGTCAAGGTCTTCAAGTTCCACAGAAGAAAGGGTTATAGAAGAACTCAGGGACACAGAGAGAAGTATACCAAGATCACAATCAACAAGATTGAAGGCTAAGGAGGCAACAGAATGGCACATAAGAAAGGTGGCGGATCATCCCGCAACGGTCGTGACTCCAATGCACAGCGCCTTGGCGTCAAGAGATTTGGTGGCCAGCTGGTAAAGGCCGGTGAAGTCATCGTGCGTCAGCACGGAACAAAGATCCATGCAGGAGAAAACTGCGGATGTGGATCAGATTACACTCTCTTTGCAAAGGTTGCAGGAACAGTAAAGTTCTATGAAAGAAAGAACAGAAAGTACTGCGCAATCGTTGCTGTTGAGGCAGAAAACTGATTCTAATTCGCCAGAGAAGCTATGTTTGGATTTTCAGACGAAACTTATATTGATGTTCAATCAGGGGATGGAGGCGCAGGTTGCGTCTCCTTCCGTCGTGAAAAGTTCGTACCTAAAGGCGGACCCGATGGTGGAGATGGCGGAAGAGGGGGAGATGTAGTCTTCGTAGTAAAAGACAACCTCAGAACTCTCGGTCACCTAAAGATGGTGAGAGTGTACCGTGCTGAAAATGGACGCGGTGGCCAGGGCGCCAGAATGTATGGTAGGGATGGAAAAGATGTTGAGATTCCTGTCCCTCCTGGAACTGTAATCAAAAATGCAGAGACTGGTGAAATAATCAAAGATCTCACAGGACTTGATAGATTTGTATTCTTAAAGGGTGGAAAGGGAGGCCTGGGAAACTGGCACTTCAGAACATCCACACACCAGACTCCTCGCTTTGCTCAGCCAGGAGAGAAGGGTGAAGCCATGAGAATCGGTGTTGAACTCTTGGTTATTGCTGACATCGGTTTTGTAGGATTCCCCAACGCTGGTAAGTCATCTCTTTTGAATCTATTGACCAATGCCCGCAGTAAGGTTGCAGGATATCCTTTCACAACTAAGATTCCTCAGCTTGGCGTCATGAGAATGTATGATCAGGACGTCATTCTTGCCGACATTCCTGGTATTCTTGAAGGAGCCAGCGAAGGTCTCGGAATGGGATTCAAGTTCCTCAGGCACATCTCAAGAACCAAAGGTCTCGCATACTTGGTGGATCTCAGTGACGAGAATTATCTCACAGCCTTCGATAAGCTTTATGCAGAGCTCAAGGAGTATTCGGAGGATCTTGTAAAGAAGCCTTATGTGATCATCGGAACAAAAATCGATGAAGATGGGGCAGAAGAGAGATTCCAGGAGCTGAAAGAGAAGTATAAGGACGTGGAAGTCTTGTCCCTCTCCATCTATATGGATGAGTTGTTGGAACCTGTAAAGAAGGCCTTTATGCGCCTCAGCGGTGTCTTGGATAACAAGAAAGAAGATAACGGCGGATTTACTTCCATTATGAATAGGGATGCGGAGTATAGAGATGAAAACTGAAAAGAAGGCTCTTTTGGGGGGCTCTTTTGATCCTGTCCACATGGGGCACATTAATCTCTTCCACAATATCTCTACTCTTACTGATATCACTACTCTCTATGTAGTCCCGGCATATGTTTCAGCATTTAAAGTCGGGCATCAAAGCGCATCCTTTGATGACCGAATGGCCATGCTGAACTATGCTATTCTTGATTACAGTGATCTCTATCCTTTGGATGACTTATGTATTGTAGTATCTGACTGGGAAGGTGAACGGGGCGGAGTAAGTTATACTTCCGAAACAGTGAAACACTTCTTCGATGAGGCGGAAGATAACGGCAAGGTAAACTTTGTGGTTGGCACCGACATCATCCCCACGCTTCCTAAATGGCATGATTGGGAATACTTGAAGACTCATGTCAGATTCTTCTCTTTCAAAAGAGGAGAGGAAGATGTGACCATTCCTGAAGGAGTGGAGATAATCTTCATCGACAGCCCCTTGACCGATGCTTCAAGTACCGAGATTCGCTCTGGAGACAGAAGCATGCTTTCCCCTTCTGTATTGGAGTACATCAATGATACCGGACTATACAAAGATTGAAGAGTTTGTAAAAGGAAGAATAAAACTTTCCAGATTTCAGCACAGTATTGGTGTAATGGAAATGTCTCTTTCCTTGGCTAAGCGCTTTGGAGTGGACGAAGAGAAGGCGAAAGTTGCGGCCATTTATCATGATGCATATAGGTATGACAGCACTTCTGAGTCCATCTCCCTCGTTGAGGCAGGCGGGTATGAAGTATGGCCTGAAGAAATAGAAGACCCCATGCTTCTTCATGGAGCATTGGCTGCCATTCACTTTGACTCTGATACCGGCGCCAATATCCCAAAAGACATGAAGGACGCTGTCCGTCACCATACTTTGGGTCATGTCTCAATGGGAAAACTGGGAGCCATCATCTATATCTCAGACTATGCAGAGAAGGGAAGAAAGCACATAACTGAGGAAGAGAGAAATATAATCCTCTCAAAAGAGACGCTGGAAGACATGATAATCTATATTATGGATAAGAGTCGAAGCTACCTTTTGTCATGCGGTATTGAGGAAGCTGGTGTCAGCAAGGAACTCTATTCTTTCTTGAAAGAGGGTGGAAAGTTATGAAAAAGCTTCTTTTTCCATTGCTGTGTATTCTTCTTCTTGTTTCCTGCTCCGAAAAAATTGAATCCATCGGAGTATGGAGTGAAGAAGGTGCCGTAATCTATTCCACTAAGGATGAAGGCGGAAAGATAGTAATAGAAAAAGAATTGATGACAGCTCTCCTGAAGGATGGGGAAGAAAACATCGAAGATCTCTTTGGCGGGGTCGAGATGTATAGGCTTACCTCTTCGGAGTGGAGGCAGAGAGATATAGTTCTTTCATCTCTTCTGTCCGTTACAGGGGAAGAGAGCGTTGAGAAGGCCTATGAGAGTGAGAACAAGCTATTAAGGAAATCTCAATGGAAAGAGAATATGGAACAAATCTCCAATGGCTATGACCAAAGGTTGTTGGAGTATGTGAAGAAGAATGGCGGGGACTATTATCTATATTCAGCGGAGAATGTGTTGAAAGATATTCCTGTGGAGGGAAACGAAGAAAAGATAAGAGTCTTTCTTAAAAAGTGGATAAAGGCTATAGTTGGATAGAACGGGAAATAATATGAAAGAAGAAATACAGGCTAAGACAGAAAGAATTAAGAACTATCTGGAAGATCATAACTGTCAGGATGTCACTGTCGTCGATATGGCACAGTCATCATGGACAGATGCATTTGTCATTGGAACAGTAAACTCTGTTGGACACCTAAAGGGTGTGGTACACCAGCTTTGGGATGAAATCAATGACATGGGACTTAAAGTCAACAACAGACATAAGACACCTGGTGACGATGGCTGGGAGCTTATTGACTGTGGTGAGATTGTCATTCACCTTATGAGCCCAGACTTGAGGGAGTTCTACAACCTCGAGAAACTCTGGAAGGTTACAGAGGAAGCCAGGTAAAAAAAGCGGCATGAAAATGCCGTAATTTTATTTGTCCTCAGCTGTCAATACCCTAAATGAAGAATTAATAATTTCATTCTTTTTTTCGAAAAAACATGGGCATTTGTTGTGAATATTACCTCGAAGATGAGGTCACGACAGATGACCCTCATCTCGAGGGTTGAAA
>JALFYG010000044.1 GCA_022784805.1 Spirochaetales bacterium | reverse complement strand
CTGTAGGGACAAAGTACTTTCCTTCCCTCTCCACATACCTATTCTGGACAAGTTTCTCTATGATATCTGCCCTGGTGGCAGGTGTTCCCAAGCCTGAAGTGAGGTTTGCCTTCAGGGAAGCGTCTTCAACAAAGCGTCCTGCATGCTCCATGGCAGATAGCAGTGTTGCGTCTGTGTAACGCTCAGGAGGAGTGGTGCTTGTCTTACGGACCTTTACACCCTCCAGAGTCACTTCGTCCCCTTCCTTCATTCTCATAAGGGCGAAGCAGTCGTCTTCCAAATCTACGGATGTGGAAGTGGATTTGACGCCTGCGCTTTCAGCTACGTTTCTGTACCCCTTTCTTACAGGAAGTGTAAGACGTGTCTTGAAGATATATCCATCCACATCTATTTCAGCCGTTGTTGTCTTATAGATATAGTCTTCACCGATGGTCTCAAGGAACCTGAGGGCTATAAGCTCCCAGAGTTTTCTCTCTTCATTGGTGAGCTTTTCGACTCTCACCTTCTCTTCGGTGGGGATGATGGCATGGTGGTCAGAGACTCTTGTCTCATCCACAAAACGCGGGTTATTTGATACAAAACCATTCTTGAGATATTCATCAGCCACACGGGAGAAGATGGTTCCAGAGAGTGCTGATATTCTTTCAGGGAGTGTCGGGACGATATCTGGTGTGATGTACCTGCTGTCAGTACGAGGATAAGTGACGATCTTATGTACCTCATAGAGCCTCTGAAGTGTATCCAAGGTCTCCTTGGCTGAGAAACCAAGGGCGATATTTGCGTCTCTCTGAAGCTCTGTAAGGTCATAGGCCTGAGGAACCGGATCAGTTTTCTCTTCACTTGTGATTCTGACAACCTTTCCCTTCTTTCCCTTCCACTCTTTCATTTCTCCTGCAAGAGTTTCATCTGCAAACCTTACAGTGTTCTCTTCCGGGTAATAGGAAGCGGCAAAGAGACCGAAGTCACCACGGGCTGTATAATAGAACTGCCCCAAGAAGGCTTCTATTTCGTCTTCTCTTTCTGTCATCAAGGCAAGAGTAGGAGTCTGTACGCGCCCGGCAGAGAGTTTTGCGTCATGGGTACAGGTAAGAGCCCTGGTGACATTCATTCCCACATACCAGTCTGCAGCCGCCCTGCACTCAGCAGCGGCATATAGATTATCGTAATCGGAGGATGGTTTCAGGGACATGAAGCCTTCCTTGATGGCTTTCTCTGTCTGGGAGGAGATCCATAGTCTCTCCATCTTACCCTTGTATCCATTGAGTTTCAAAATCCATCTTGCAACCAGTTCGCCTTCTCTTCCGGCATCTGTTGCAATTACTACAGACGATATATCGCTACGGGAGAGAAGAGAGGAAATGACATCAAACTGGTCCTTACTCTCCTCTATCACGGTTTCATCCAATTCCTGGGGAAGCATAGGGAGATCTTTGAGAGTCCATCTCTTCCAACCTTCATTATAATGCTGGGGAGGAGCAAGCTCTACGAGGTGGCCCAAGGCCCATGTCACAACCCAATTGTTTCCTTCCAAATAACCTTGGTTTCTATCAAAACAGCCAAGGTTTTTCGCTATTTCACGGCCCACAGAGGGCTTTTCAGCAATAACAAGCTTCTTCATGTGTTGAATGATATACGAAATCTTAAAGAAAGTGGAACAGGAAAACCACGTTGACCTCAAAACCTCTACACCTTATACTTAGGTTAATCTTTAATTAAGGAGAAAACTATGGCATATAAGATTACAGATTCTTGTGTTGCATGCGGCACATGTGCTGGCGAGTGCCCAGTTTCCGCTATCAGCGAAGGCGATCCAATCTACGTCATCGACGCAGACGCTTGCCTCGGATGTGGAACTTGCGCTTCTGTCTGCCCTCAGGAAGCTATTGTTGAGGACTAAGAAAATCTAGCCTTAGATTTTGTCTGCCGGATTCCGGCAGATTTTTTTATCTCTCTGTGTTACACTCTTTCCATGGCATATGATGATTTGACAACGCCTTTAAGCGTAAGTGAAGTTAATAGTCTGATCAAAGAGACTCTTGATGAGAGTTTCTATCAGCTTATTGTCAAAGGTGAAATCTCCGGGTTCCGCCCTTCTACATCGGGCCATGCATACTTTGATCTTAAAGATAACGACGCTTCCCTTCCAAGCGTTGTATTCCGCTCAGCCCTTGTTACTATGCCTCGCTTCAAAAACGGAGACCTGGTCATCGCCACAGGAAGAATAAGCTTATATGAAAAGACAGGAAAGCTCAGCTTCATCATCAATAAGCTTACAAATGCCGGGGACGGAGAGCTCCAGGCACTCTTGGAGAAGAGAAAGCTCTACTACCAGAACCTTGGTTGGTTTGATATCGACAAGAAAAAACCCTTACCGAAGGAAATAAAGACACTGGGAATAGTAACCAGCGCCACAGGTGCAGTCTTCCACGATATTTTGGATGTCACAAGGCGCCGCGCTCCATCCTTGAACATTGTACTCTTTCCATGTGCAGTACAGGGAAAGGGTGCGGAAATAACCATAGCTTCACGTATCAGGCAGGCAAATAACTTTGAAAACGTTGATGTGCTGATCGTTGGAAGAGGCGGAGGAAGTCAGGAAGACTTATCACCATTCTCCACAGATGAAGTGATCGAGGCCATCCATGAATCAAAGATTCCCATAGTCTCCGCTGTGGGACACGAAGTTGACTGGGCCCTCTCAGATTATGTGGCGGATGTAAGGGCTGGAACTCCTTCAATTGCCGCAGAGATGGTCACAAAGGATATATTTGAAAGAAGAAGCAGGCTCTCAAATATCCAGAATACAATGAGGCTATTGATGGAGAGAAAGATTCTCATCGAAAAGGAGAAGATCCCTTCTCCTCTGGTGTTGAAGTCCCTCATAGACAAAAAGATCACAGAGAAGAGAAACAGTCTTCCTTCCTTTGAATACCTTTCATCTATTCTTGAAAAGAAAGTGCAGGATGCCTCCTACCGGTTTGTAATGGCCGAAGATGAGATGAATAGGGCTGAAAAGGAGAGAATAGAAGACAATAAGAGGAGACTGGACAGTTGTATCCACGATATCTCCTTCTCCCTCTCTCCTAGAATCCGGGAATCAAAGTTACAGCTTTCATCACTGAAGAAAGAGATGAACTCATTGATGAAAGGGAGAATAGAGGTAAAGAGCCATGAGGTTTTTGCCCTCAAAAAAGAAATAAACGCTCTCTCTCCTCTCTCTGTCCTCAATAGAGGCTATGCCTTGGTAAGGGACGAGAACGGGAAGATCATCAGAAACAAAAAAGATGTGAATAATGGTGATACTCTATATATCAGAGTTGAAAAAGGTGAAATAAGAAGCGTAGTGCAGGAGGATAACAAATGAGTTTTGAAAGCGACTTAAAGAGAATGGAAGAGATTACAGAGTTATTGAAGAATCCTGAAACAGGTATTGAAAAGTCCATAGAGCTCTATGAAGAAGGCAACAAGCTTGCAAAGTCTCTCTCCAAAACTCTGGAAGAGATTCAGAGAAAGGTAGAGAAAGTTACTTCCATTGATGAAAACGAATTGGAGACTGTGGAACTTGATGACGAGGGAAATGAGAAAGACTCTCCCTTTTAATTGATAGATATCTCCATGTTTTTGCCTTTATAAGGAAAAGAAACCGAGACGGCTTCCAGCATTAGGAAGTCGTTTTCTTTTCCACCATACCTATCGTCTCCCAGAATAGGCATTCCCGTCCATGATAAGTGGCACCTGATCTGGTGTCTGAAGCCACGAGTTATGGTGCATCTGAGAGTATTGTCATGGAGAAATTCAACTTCTGTTTTATATAGCCTCTCATCTCCCTTTCGCTTCTTAAATAATGGACGGACTGATGCTCCCTTTGGGCCATAGGACCTGAAGGAGGAGATTATTTCGACTCTTCCCTTTTCAATTGAATATGGGAAAGGCTCAAAACCTTCCAAAGGCTTTTTTTCATCAGAGACCTGGGCTATATATGTCTTAACAATCTCATCTCTATCCTGCAGATTTATGAGGTAGTTATAGGTCTCTTTATTCCTTGGGGCCAAAACAAGGCCGCTGGTTGGAGTATCCAGGCGATGAAGAATTGTCCCCTCCCATGGGTTTTTCCCATATGGGGAGAGGATTTCAGGATATTTTTCGCCTGCCAGGGAAAGAAGAGTATCACCCTCCTTTCCCTTCAGCGGTACAGTTGGAAGATCCTTCGGCTTATAGAAGGCCAGTAGATCTTCATTTTCAAATACGACTTCAATTGTCTTTTGCACTTGCAAAAATTCTCACTAGATAAAGGAAGATGTTGATGAAGTCAAGATAGAGGTCCAAAGCACCCATGATAGAGAGCTTACTGAGCTCTTCGGATGTCATATATGGACCACAGTTTCTGTTCATATCCATC
>JALFYG010000020.1 GCA_022784805.1 Spirochaetales bacterium | reverse complement strand
ATTTGATATACTTATTTTGTTGTATTACAAGTAAATACAAAAGCAGAGAAGATATCCCATCCCCTTCTCTGCCATTGCTTGCCGTATGGCAAAATCTTCATTTTGGAGCCGCATTATGAACGACACCAGTAAAAATATACTTCTTTCCGACGTGCAAGGGCAAGGCTTCCTGTCGATTTTCAACGACTTGTCTTCGGAACTTATGCCCCACGAGCTTTCGCTATTGGAGTTGATGGAGGGGCTTGACTACAACGGCTTCGACTCCAGCCTGAAGCGTGATGCAAGTGTTGATCCGAAGGATATGGCCATCATCATAATCTACTCATACATGATGGGCCATACATCCAGCAGGAGCATAGAGCGGCTATGCAGGAGGGACCTTTTCATAGTATCCGTCCTCAGGGGAACCCCCGCCCCTGACCATACGACGATAAACAGGTTCATAAAGAGGAATGGTAAGCAGATAGAGGACCTTTTCTACCAGGTTGTGAACAAGCTTGGAGACATCGGAGAACTCGGCTGCGAGACAGTGTTCCAGGACGGGACAAAGATAGAGTCCAGGGCCGGGAAGTATACTTTCGTCTGGAAAGGATTCGTAGAGAAGAATGCTGACAAGTGCGAGGCGAGGCTCAGGAAACTCCTTCGTACATCCAACAGGCTTGGGCTGTCCATACTCTGCGAGGAGGGTCTGGATTTCACTTCCGTATATACGGAGCTCCTGGATGTAAAGGACAGGATTGAGGGTTTGGGCCTGGATCTCGATGCGCCGGCAGGAAGAGGCAGGAGGCTGGATCCGAAAGTGAAGCTCTACAGACTCGTCAGTGAGGATCTCAGGAAGATAAGGGACTATGACGAGGCCATAGCAATGATAGGCGAAAACAGGAAGAGCATGTCGAAGACAGATCCTGACGCCACCTTCATGAGGATGAAGGAGGATGCAATGATGAACGGACAGCTCAAACCCGCCTACAACCTCCAGTGTGCAAGCGACTCGAACTATATCGTAGGCTGTACAATTTCCTGTGACAGAACGGATTACGAGACATGCATACCCATGATGGAGAAGCTGGACCAGAAGCTGGGATGGAAGTATTCAAACTACTGTGCAGACAGCGGGTACGATACAGTCAGGAACTTCAACTACCTTGAGAAGAACGGGTACACTCCATACATAAAGCCTCAGGACTGGGAGATCGCCAAGACCAGAAGGTACATGAACGACATCGGAAAGTACCAGAACATGGAGTACAACAGGGATGAAGACTTCTTCGTCTGCGCCAACGGAAGGAAGATTGCAAGGGTGGGCTCCGGCGAGGACAAGAGAAGCGGCAGCAGCTATGGGGTCTACAGGAGCTGCGAGCCATGCGAGGGATGCCCTCTGAAGGAGAAATGCATGAAGACCTCCAAAAAAGAATCCAAGGAGTTCCAGGCATATATGGAGCACTGGGACCTGAGGAAAAAGGCCAGAGACCTCCTTGAATCCGACAAAGGGGTTGAGATCAGGGTGAACAGGAGCATAATGGCAGAAGGATCCTTCGCCCAGATGAAGGGCAACAACAAGCTGAGAAGGTTCTCTTCATTCGGAATTGAACGGGCCTTCACGGAATGGCTCCTCATGGCGTTTGCCGTAAACGTCAAGCATTATGCAAACCGACGCTACAATTACAATCTGGACGATCCGGATTGGTATGAGAAGAAACCCGCCTGATAGGGACTGAAATAACAAACACCATCAATTGGAAGTATTTGAATGAAAGCCTCGATGTAGGCTGGATGTGCATTGGCATAAATCCGTTGCAAGTTGACGTCGGACGTAAAAAAAGCAAGGCGGATGCTCGCTATTCGCTCACATCCGCCTGTTTGGGGGGCTTTGCCTATCCTTCAAAATGATTCGTGCAACAGCCCCTTTGGAAAATGTTGGTAATAACCATTTCAAAACTATTGTTCAATTAAAGAATTGAGGCTAACCTATAGTGGGAGGATAAAATGATTATTGACCAATTCATCGATGAGAATGAGATTATCTCGGCGCCAGCTGTCTATGGAAAAAGGGAAAAGACATTGGATGTTGCACTTATTACCTTTTCTTCAGAGATATTCAAAGATGCAAAGGAGATGGAAGGATCCTCTGTCCTCAGCGTCATTTCCGCCGCTGGGGGAAAGTATGAGATAATCAAATTACCGGTTAAAGAGAAGAGGGTGGGCATCTTCCTTACTCCCTGCGGTGCTCCTGCTGCCGGTGGCTTTATGGAGGACGTAAATGCCATTACAGGCGTGGACAACTTTATTCTTTTTGGTTCCTGTGGAACTTTGGACCATGGGAAAACAGATGGAAAATACATAGTCGTGGACGAAGCTTATAGAGATGAAGGCCTCAGCTACCATTACCTTCCTCCATCAGACTATCTTTCAATAACAAATTGGAAGACAGTGGAAAACTTCTTCAGGGAACATGAAGTGCCACATGTAGTTGGTAAGACATGGACTACAGATGCTTTTTACAGGGAAACAAGAAGCTGTATGGCAAAGAGAAAGGAAGAAGGATGCATTGCTGTGGAGATGGAAATTGCAGGATGCCAGGCTGTCGCCACAAGAAGAGGCTGGAATTTTTATCCATTTCTTGAATCCGGGGACAAACTTGATGGTGAAGAGTGGAGCATTGGTAACCTAAAGGGTGCAAATCATCAGAATAGGAAACTGTTTTTGGCAATCGAGCTTGCCAAAGCCCTGAAGTGTTGACAAAGAAATAAGATGATATCAAAATGATATCGTAATGAAACAGGCAATAAGCCGAAGGAATTATTATGCTTAGAATAGAGCACTTGACAAAAAAGTATGGTGAGAAAAAGGCTGTGGACGATCTTTCGCTCCACATTGAAAAAGGTGAGATATATGGCTTCATCGGACATAACGGAGCCGGAAAGACTACTACCATCAAAAGCGTAGTCGGAATATTGAGCTTCGATGAAGGCGAGATATATATCGACGGAAAGAGTGTAAAAAAAGATTCCTTGGAGTGTAAGAAGGACATTGCCTACATCCCTGATAATCCTGACCTTTATGAGTTCATGACAGGAGTGCAGTATCTTTCCTTCATTTCAGATATCTTCGGCGTAGGCGAGAAAGAAAGAAAGGAAAGAATCGAGAAATATGCAGAGGACTTCGGAATCAAAGATGACCTGGCTTCTCCTATCTCTTCCTATTCCCACGGTATGAAGCAGAAGCTGGCTGTCATTTCAGCTTTGGTACATGACCCTAAGCTTATCATAATGGACGAGCCATTTGTCGGTCTCGATCCAATTGCATCCCATCTTTTGAAAGAGATTATGAGGGAAAGATGCAATCAGGGTGGAGCTATCTTCTTCTCAACACACGTGTTGGAAGTTGCTGAAAAGCTTTGTGACAAGATTGCCATCATCAAAGGTGGAAAGCTTATTAAGAGTGGAACAATGGACGAAGTAAAGGGCGACAGCAGCCTTGAATCCGTGTTCCTGGAATTGGAGGAGTAATATGGTCCGTCTCTTGATAAAGAAAGAGATGAAGAATCTCTTCCGAACCTATTTTGTCAATCAGAAATCAGGAAAAGGATATTCAAAGAGTAAGACTATCGGTTTCATCTGTCTTTTTGGTTTCCTTCTTCTTGTACTGATGGGTATGTTCTTTGGAATGGCTTTGAGCATGGCAGGACCTCTTGTGTCAATGGGAATAGGCTGGTTCTATTTTGCCATAATGGGAATGATGGCTCTTGCCCTTGGTGTATTTGGTGATGTTTTCAACACATACGCCATGCTGTATAAGGCAAAAGACAACGAGCTTTTGTTGTCCCTTCCTATCCCTCCATCAAAGATTCTTGTAAGTAGAATGGTGGTTGTGTTCCTACTTGGAATGCTCTATGAATCATTGGTATTTGTGCCTGCAATGGTTGGATTCTGGATTACTGGAGGCGGAAAGTACTGCAATATACCACTTGCCATCATTTCTCAGTTGTTGATCTTCCTCTTTCTC
>JALFYG010000177.1 GCA_022784805.1 Spirochaetales bacterium | reverse complement strand
AGATATATTTCTATAATCACTATACTAGATTTCAAGATGAATTGACTGAGCCTGTGGATATGAAAAACCACCCTCATGTCTTGGGTGGCTATTACTTGTTTTGTAAAAAATGATTACTTAACTTTTAACCGCACAGGTCGAAATATTTCATCTACTAGGTCACTAGTTGACCTAGTGTATGCCTTATTCTGTATTTGTAAAAACGAAGGAGGCTGAAGATGACATATTCTGAAGTAAGAGAAATGTATTCAATGGACGCTCTCGATTACATCGAGAAGAAGGAAAAGGCAAAGAGAAGGCTTAATTCATCCATCTCCTTATTCTTCTCTTGGTTCTTACCTTGGTCAATGAGCGTGGCCATTCTTATTCTGGGACTTAATGTGTTAAACGCTAAGGGTGTCATGTTCTCAGTGTTGATCATTTCCCTTTCCCTCTTCCTTTTCAAAGCCATTGCAAAGGAAGACGAAAAGCTAAGGCTTATGTTCATCTTCTTCTCCTATTTGGTCACACTCTCATTTCTCCTTACCGTTATACTCTGTTGACCTTGGGCCTCTCAGGAGGCTCTTTTTTGTCTCTGTTAAAGACAAAGAAGATGATTTATACTCAATGCATGGACAAATTAATTGAAAGATATAAGTCATTCCTCGACAGAGGAAAGACAGAACGCGAATGCGTAAAAGAAGTAATTGAGAGAGCAGAGAAAGAGGGATATAAGAACTTGGAATCTGTCTCATCCCTCGCTCCTGGAGACAAAGTCTACGTTGTAGAGTATGGCAAGGCCATTGCTCTTTACCACATTGGAAAGGGAGATATGGAGAAGGGAATGAATGTTCTCGGCGCACATATCGACTCCCCTCGTCTGGACATCAAAATGAATCCACTCTACGAGAGTGACGGCATTGTATACCTCGACACCCACTACTATGGTGGAATAAAGAAGTATCAATGGGTGGCTCATCCTCTTGCAATCCACGGTGTTGTTGTGAAGACAAGCGGAGAGAAGATTGAAGTCGTCATGGGTGAAGACGATGAAGACTTCACATTCTGCATCTCAGATATCCTTCCTCATATTGCTCAGGACCAGATGAAGAAGACAGCCGGTGAGTTTATTCCAGGAGAAGACTTGGACCTTGTGGTGGGACTGGATGAAACTATCGGGGACGAGAAGAAGGAAGACGAGAAGAAAGAGGGAGCAAAGGACAAGATCCTCGCTATTCTCAAAGAGAAATACAACATCGAAGAAAAAGACTTCTTGTCAGCAGAACTTGAAGTAGTTCCAAGTGGAAAGGCTAAGTATCTTGGTCTCGATAAATCTATGGTCCTCGGTTATGGCCAGGATGACAGAATCTGTTCCTTCACTTCCCTTGAAGCACTGTTGGAAGCAGAGACCATGGATAGAACAACAGTCTGTGTCTTAGTTGACAAGGAAGAGATCGGAAGCGTAGGCGCAACCGGCATGGATTCACTCTTCTTTGAGAATGCAACAGCAGAAGTCTTGGCAAAGATGGGCCTCACCTCTTCCCTTTCCCTCAGAAGAACTCTTAAAAACACAATGATGCTCTCTTCTGATGTAAACAGTGCATTCGATCCTCTCAACGCTTCCCTCTATGACAAGAAGAACTCTTCTTTCCTTGGTGGCGGAGTAGTATTCAACAAATATACAGGGTCACGTGGAAAGTCAGGTGCATCAGACGCAAACCCTGAGTTCATCGGAAAGATCAGAGCTGTTCTCGAGAAAAACAACGTCAAGTACCAGATGGCGGAGATGGCCAAGGTCGACGTAGGCGGTGGCGGAACAATTGCAAAGTTCAGCGCATATTACGGCATGCAGGTCATCGACTGCGGCGTAGCAATCTTAAGTATGCACGCTCCTTGGGAAATTGCAGCCTGCAGCGATATCGTGAATACAAAGAATGCTTATAAAGCGTTCCTGACCCTTAACTAATGATAATCCCCTGGCTCGCCAGGGGATACATTTTATACATAGAAGAGTATGTCGCTGTATGTGGGAAGTGGCCAATAGTCCTTGGCGACTATCAACTCCAGGTTATCTGCAAAGCGTCTTACGTCCTCCATTCTTGGCAGCACTTCCTCTCTGTAGAAGTGGGACTGGAGAGAGCCTGAGAGCTTCTCTGCCTCGTTTATCACTTCACCAAGTACATTTGTGGCACCATAAAGCTCATTGGTAAGGCTCATGACCTTTCTCAAAATATCTTCATCTGCACATGGGGCAACCATTGAAATGGCGGCCTTCATCTGGTTGATTCCCGTTGCCAAATCTGAAGCATACTTGGATGCTGCAGGGATTATTCTCTTTACAGCGATATCAAGCATGGTAAGAGCTTCGATATGGATAGTCTTGGAATACTCTTCATGATGAATCTCACACCTACTCTCGATTTCCTTGGCAGTGTAGATGCCGAATTCTCCGAAGAGAGCAATGTTCTTAGGTGCAGTATACTGATCGAAAGCCTCTGGAGCTGACTGAAGGTTCAAGAGACCTCTCTCTTCTGCTTCCTCAACCCAGTTTGGAGCATAAGCGTTTCCATTGAAGACAATTCTCTTATGTTCCCTATAGTTTGCACCGACAAGGTCCATGACAGCCTTTCCAAAGTCAGGAGCATCCTTGAGAACAGCATAGAACTCCTTCAATGCCTTTGCGACAATAGTATTTAAGGCAACATTTGGACCAGCCATGGAGAAGGAAGAGCCTGGCATTCTGAACTCGAACTTGTTTCCAGTGAAAGCCATTGGGCTTGTTCTGTTTCTATCTGTGGTGTCCTTTGGAATATCAGGAAGGACATGAACTCCAAGAGCCATCTTTCCCTTCTTTCTTCCAGTAGATGCCTTTCCTGAAGCAATGGCCTCAAGAATCTCAGTAAGGTCATCGCCAAGGAACATGGAGACGATTGCAGGAGGAGCTTCATTGGCTCCTAGTCTATGGTCGTTTCCAGCAGATGCGACACTTATTCTCAACAGATCCTGATAATCATCAACAGCCTTAATTACGGCAGAGAGGAACAAAAGGAACTGTTCATTGTCTTTTGGATTGTCACCTGGCTCAAGAAGATTGACGCCTGTATCAGTGGAAATGGACCAGTTATTGTGCTTACCGCTACCATTGACGCCTTCAAATGGCTTCTCATGCAACAAGCATGCAAAACCATGCTTGGTGGCGATCTTCTTCATCAATTCCATCATTATCTGGTTATGGTCGACGGCAACGTTGGAGACAGAGAACACAGGAGCCAATTCATGCTGACATGGAGCGACTTCGTTATGGCTGGTCTTTGCTGGGATTCCAAGCTTCCATAACTCCTTGTCCAAATCCGCCATAAACTCAGCGACTCTTGTTCTCAAGGCGCCGAAGTAATGGTCATCTTTCTCCTGACCTTTTGGGCTTCTTGCACCGAAGAGAGTGCGGC
>JALFYG010000146.1 GCA_022784805.1 Spirochaetales bacterium | reverse complement strand
ATAATAGTATCCGGACCAGCCTGCGTTCCCATTGTTCTCATTCTGGTTCATATAACCCACTAGATAGTCTTGTGACCATTCATAGACTGGAGAGGATGCTGGAATCTCAGCTGTGATTCTGCCGTCTTCACCAAAATACTTCTGGTTCAGATACATACATGGGCTGTTATATACAACTTCTCCAAAAACTTCATATCTTCCCTTCTTTGCCACATCAGAATATGAGAGATTAAAGAGTAGAGAGAAGGCATTAGGATCTATATACCCTGTAACACCATCCATTTCCATCGGACTTTGGCTTTGATCAATAGTACATTGGACATGAGCTGCAACTTTCGGAACGATAGGAATCGAGAAAGAGAAATAAAGCATATTATTGGATTCAAATATGGTTCTCTCTTTATAGTTGAACATGTTATGTAGGACATATAAAGGGTTGATCATTCTCAAATCAAAAGAAGATGTAGTGTCCAAGAGGTTAATAAGAGAGAAAGTAAAGAGTCCCCTGTCAAAGATATTGAAATCAACAGTCATGGAGTGCCTTAGCTGAAGATATTCTGAGAATGTAGGATAAGAAAACTCATAGGGATTCTGAATACTGCTGTCATGGGATGAATCGAAGTTCGTAATATTCAAGAATAATCCGATATTAGGAGAGAAGAACCCTGCCTTGATAAACTCCTGATAATCGAAGTTATCACCAATGGCGGTGTTTCCTGTATAACCCTCTCCCATACTTACTCCTGCCTTGGCAGCGATAAAGCTCAGGTTCTCGTTTCCAACGCTTATTCCAGCTCTATACGGGTAGTTTTCTGTATGGTTCAAGGAAATATTATGGGAGAAATTATTTCCCCAAATGCCAGGAATATAATAGGAGCGAGTGTAGTTGTAATCAAAAGTAGCGTAAGCAATATCTTTGACACCGAACTCTGTTCCTATATCAAATATAGGAGACCTATCTTGGCTGTTCCCGATAAACCAATCACTGTCATAAATAGTGTTTCCACCATCAAATGTACCAGGTTCAATGCCGTTAGTCTGTAAATAGACTTCAGGAGTAACAGCGACACGGAAAAAGCCATAGCCACTGTCTCTTTCTCCAATGACCGGCTCCGGGCCGGCAAGAGCCTCTCTTGCTTCTATTATGTATTCATTATCCTTTCCAAGCTTCTTTTCCGCCCTGTCAATTGCGTCTTTTAGTTGATAGCCAGTAACGGGACCATTGGACGACGGGCCAGTGACGCCTGCATATTTTGTCAACCATGAAACAAGACGCCACTCCGAAGAAAAGATTTCATAATACTTCTGATAGTTAGCAAATAGCAGAATAGGACAGATAAAAACCAATATCAAAGTCAACAGTCTCTTTTTCACTTCTAGTCTCCTATCCTCCCGAAATACCAATCTTTAAGAGCAATTACTCTATTTAATATCGACTCTTCCAAATCAATGGTATAAACAAGGAGGTTGATTTTTGGAGTCTTGTCTTTAATGGATGCCAAGCCAGAAAAGAGGATTCCTTCATCTGTGAGAATCATATCCAAAGACATTGCAACCTTCCCTGGTGCCACAATTCCTATCCCCATAAACTTCAGTTCCGATGTATTTCTCATCTCCAGAGCAAGCTCTTTCTCTCTGGCTTTATATTCAATACGATAGACGTTCTTTCCAAAGGAGGTGTCTTTCATGTATACATAGTGCTCAGCGTAATCAGGGACCGTTTTTACTTCAGGGTCTTCAATTCTATCTGAGGCATCCGATGACGAAAGCATAGAAGCATCATCAAACAAGACTTTGAGTTTATCGCCAGCCCTATGGGAAATGTATTCAATGCCTTTCATAGTTGAGACCTGAAGAGAGTTGTTATATAGATAAAGAAGCTTCTCCTCGTCGTTCATCCCTTTCATTGTCTCTGGATATGGCACCAAGATATTTATCGCCACAACAAAGCCTTTCTCATAAGACGACACTTCTTCTGCAGTATCCGTGATGATAGATCCAGAAGGAATATAACTCATTATTTCATCGTCAATGGAGGTTCCCTCCACCATTTCTCCAGCAAGAAGTGCCTTCTGCTTTTCAGGAGTTAACTGAGGAAAATAATCTATAACAGGTGTGGCAGTCACAACAGACAAGGCAATAAAAAGAAAAGAAACAATAGAAATTTTCTTCTTCACTTATTTATCTCCTGAATAAACCAGTTCTTGAGACTTGTGATTCTCTTCATAAATGCAGAAGGAAGATGTATGGAACCGAATGGTGTTTCAATTGTTGATTCCTGTCCATAAACTGTAGCCAAAGCGAAGATTGCAATGCCTTCCTTTGTCATGACAGCATCGACACACATATTCAGTTCTCCCTTCGGAACTGCCTTGAAAAGCAAGAACTTCAAGTCAGAGTAGTTGGTGATGGTCATGAATATTTCACTTTCAGAGATATCATAATCCACCAAATACTTATTTCCTCCGAAGATGGAATCCTTTAGATAAGCAGCCACTTGATATTTATAAGAGACAGGAGCATATGAGAATTCCACATCATATGCTTCTTTCTTACTGTCTTTATCAACAAGAGTATAAGCATCAGAGAAGAGGACTTTTGGCTTCTCTCCTGAGGAATGGGAAATATAGGTTATTCCTTTGATGGTAGAAATGCTAAGAAATGTGTTGATAATCTCAAGCTTCTTCTCTTCAAATGTCAATCCATTCCAATCGGCAGGATACTCGATAAAAGTCGCAAGACCCAGAGTAAAGGCATCTTCTTTTTCATAGTCTTTCTTGGCCTTGCTCTTTCCCATGGAGCCCTCCATGGCAATAGACGGAACATATTCACCATCAAGAGAATACATTTCAATAGTCTCACCACTTAAAAACTCATTGACTCTATCTTGTGGCATATCAGATATCAAGTCATAAATACTAGGCTCTGCAAACACCGGCAAAACTAAGAACATCAGAATAATCAGAATAGATAATCTTTTGGTCAAAACAGCCATTTCCTCTCCGATCCTCTTTTTCCACTCTATCAATAATATAACGACAACCCGATAGATACAGCAAATTTAAGGGTCGTGTTCCAATCATCACTCATTACAGTACCATTGCCTGGATTATATTTCATACAGTTTTCGGTATAAGTTGGGGTGCCATTTCCATCAAGAACGCTGCCATCATCCACCATTTCATAGTTTCTGTACCACTTGACGGAGTCATTGAAACTATAACTTCTTCTGGTATCGACAATACACTGCACTCCACAATTCAGAGAAATTGGGAACTCTGAGAACTCCTTCATCACATCAGCCCTGATACTAAGAATATTATTCCAGATATAAGACAAGAAATCCTTATCTACATATGAGAAGCCTTCACCATAGAGCTGCTGCCAATAGTTCATGATGTCATGAAGAGTGGTGCCATACTCAGTTGTAGAGTATTGGGCGCTTCTGATCTGATCCTTGATCTCTATGCCCAAGGTAATTCCCGAACCAAGATTTGTGCCATATCCCATCAAGAGTTCCACAGAATCCGGATAAAGTGGATAACTAAGATTCTTTCCCTTGTTCACATAAGATGTGGCCATTGACGTACTTCCCCAAGGATTCTCACTTCCTCTATAGGTATAGTGGCTGCCGAAGAATGGAGGAATATATGTACCCTGGAGTGTAAGCTTACCAAAGGCTCCAAACGGTACAGCAACTTCCATTCCTGCCTGAAGGGCAATGATATTACGTGCGCAAGAGATTACTTTTCCTCCGTTAAGGCTATTGAATTCATCAAGAGCCATTGCAGCATAGAATCTTCCGATACCGTTCCATGTATAAGAGAAGTCAACACCTGCAAGAACATTATCGAAGTCTCCGATATAGTTCTGGGCAAACATGTAGATACAAAGAGGATTGAGATAAGCCAGTTCAAATCTCTTTCTCCATACCACAGATTCATAGATTGATGCCTTGAAACCAGAGAAAGGCTCTATTTCCACTCTCTGGATTGAAAAATTATTATCATAAGCATTTGCGTGGAGTTCAGAATCTCCCACAGGTAATGCTTCGCCCTTCATCGGAAGATAAGACTTGCCAAGAGAACCTGTAAGCACAGAGATACTAATCCATGAAGATGGATTAAGAGTCATCTCAAAGCCATCGAAAGTTCTGGCGGATTCTGAAAGACCCAGATTATTCAGGCCTGGGCCCCAATCTCTCTTTACGGAACCAAATCTAATGGAGAGAGCATTATTCCAAAGGGAAGTAGCAATTTCCGGATTCATGGCAAAACCATCGCCAAAAGCTGTAAATGGTGATTCAGTTATATCACTCTGGCTTCCCAAGAGGGACATGTAGAAACCTTCACACTCATGGGTGAAATCTGTAATCAAAAATGCCCTATGATCTATTTTGTCCAAGCAGACGCCAAAGTCCATATAGAAAGAGAGGGCGCCAAAGAGCTCGCCACGAATGTATGCAGTAACCTTATTTCTGGAATCAAAGGCTTTCTCTTCTCCTAATCCGATAGTCTCCTGGGTGGTAAACTTGGCCCCGGCAAGAAGGGTGGCACCATCAACCTCAGGACCTGAGAAATAACCATTTTTCAAAAGATTTGAAAAAGAAGCATCTTCTCCAACTCCCAGAGTTCTTTCAAAGGATGAGATGAGACTATCAATAACCTTTTTCTCTCCTTCGGTGGTCTTTGAGGAGGTATAAATCTCTTCCAAAAGGCCTTTCACTTTATCATAAGTATATGGCTTTACATCAGGTTGAGACGGAATTATTCCTTTAAGTTCTGCGGTTTCAATGATTCTGTATGCATCAGAGTCAAGAGGAACAGAAATACTGCTGACTCCTGCAAAGAGCGAAAGAGTCAGCAACACAAAGATAGAGATGACAACAATCTTTTTCATAACAAGTCCAATATATCAGAATAGGAAGCCCATTCCAAAATAGATTTCATAGAAGCCTTTTGATCCACCGTTCTTGATGCAATCAATAAGCTGCTCCAAATCAAAGCCTACAGAAAGTCTGATAGGATATGAAGGGTAATCCTTTAGTATGCCAATTCCCTCGAAACCGACACCATAATAGTTTTTTGCAGGAGTGGAAAGGTCTTTCTTTAGAAGTGCATAGTCGAAGAATACGTTTGCGTATGCATCCACAAAGTTAATGAAAGAAGGGAGAGGGAAATAAGACAACAGGTTGATGTTTGCAACGAGTGCAATCATATTGACGTTGTCAACCTGGTAGTTTCTGATACCTCTGAGCTCTTCTCCGATGGTAGCGTAAGAAGAACCATAGAGATAGTTGTATCCATCCCTATTTACTGCGTAGTTGAAGATTACACGCATGGAAGGGTTGAACCATCCCCAAAGGAGCTTATACATAGATATCTCAAAGTGGTCATAGACTCCACTCTTTTCTCCAAATGCTTCTCTGGTGTTATACTTCTGCATCCAAGCTTCAGAGATAGTCAGAGTATATTTCACACCATCTCTGTAGTTTCCTATCCAGTTGACATAGTTTCCACTGGTAGATGCTTCCAAAGTATAGTATCTGGCATAATCCAAGCCATCTTCTTTTGGATATATTCTCAAGAACTCACAAAGCTTTGGAGTGATGGAGACTTTAGATCCGATAGTCATCCTCTGACTCAAGCCAACACCAGTATCAAAATATGATATTTCCTTCTTGTCTGAAGATGTTGCTATATGCTCCATCAAGTAAATTGTGGAAGCATCAGAAAGTTTATAACTGGCTGTATTGTAGAAGAATAGATCTGTGGAATTTGGAGCGTATATTGGATAGTAAGTGATGGTATTTGAATAAGATACTCCATGTAGGAATTTACCGTTAAAGGAAAAGTTAGTTACATGGGAGATGTAATATGGAGTTGTCTTCTTGTAATCACTCTCTGCTGTCAGAACAAGCTTTGCGCTGTCAGAGAAGGAAATACCTACATTTCCAAGTTTCATTCCGCTGATGGAGACTGAAGGGACAAAATAAGAAGAAGCAGGGGACTTGTCATAGTGATATCCAGTGAAAGATGGTCTCAAACCAATACCAAAGATATTGATTCCTCCCAAAGATGAAGAAACGGAATATAGTGTTCCTGCCCCGCTCTTTTCACCTGAAAGACTAAGGTTCATAGAAGTACCGAATAACAGTGGAATATTATTAAAGGATGAAGAGAGCGAATAATCCTGAAGCTTCTCTCCTGCCTTTCCCTCTGCCATCAATGAGAATGACATTGTTGTCTTGCCAAGAAGGAAATCGGAGATTTTAAACTGTCCATAATACAAAGGATCAGACCAATTATTGTCTTCAAAAGTAGCATGGGCTACTCCCTCAAGATTTGAGAGGGTTCCCATTAAGTTTGTATCCCACATTCTCACGCCGAGTCTGGTACCGATGTTTGAGTCATATTTTGGATATGGCAAAACCAGGAAACTTCTGGCATCTTCAATGACAAATGTGACGATTACAGGGATTGTATCGCTTTCTGCTCCGCCAAGAACATAATAGTATTCGACAGACTTGAAGACTCTCTGATTAATCAAAGTCTGTCTTTTGCTGTTCAAAGCATTTTTCAGGCTATCTTCCGAATCAAAAGTTTCTTCTCCGCTTGGAACTATCAAACGCTTTATGGCAAAATCCATAGTCTTACCAGAAACATCAAAGTTGTAGTCAACAATCTTATATGAAGCAGCAAAAGCACTGACACACAACAACAAGATAAAAACAAAAATCAATCCCTTCTTAATCATAAAACCCCAACCTTATGACTATCTCTATCTAGCGCCATCTTTCTTAATGATGGCTCCTAATGTCCTAAAAATTATCTTTATATCCAAACAGAAAGAAATGTGATCCACATAATACAACTCCAAATCACATCTTTCTGGATATGAAACATTTGATCTGCCGTTTACAGCCCACCAGCCTGTGAGTCCTGGCTTTACAGAGAGAAGCTTGTCCTTATTATCTCCATACCATTTTAGTTCATCCTCGATTATTGGCCTCGGACCAACGATACTCATATCACCTTTGATTATGTTTATAAGCTGTGGAAGTTCATCCAAGCTTGTTCTTCTAAGGAATTCACCAATTTTGGTAGTTCTTGGATCATGCTTTAGCTTGTAGTTCTCTTTCCATTCTTTCATTTGTTCTGGGGTAAAGTTATTTATCAGCTCTTCAGCATTATCAACCATAGTTCTGAACTTAATCAGCTTAAATTTTTTGCCATTTAACCCGATACGTTCATGAAGAAAAAAGACCGGCCCCTTAGAGCTGGCTTTTATCAACAAACTAATAATCAGAAAAACTGGAGACAATACAATCAGCCCAACAAAGGAACAAACAAAATTCATTACCCTCTTGGTAGCTCGATACATACTCTAAAATCCCCCAACGCGTGTCAATTCACTTCTCACATGAAAAACACTTTTACTTTATACCTTAGTTTTACCCTCTTTGAGAAGTCGTCGGCACGTTGCCACATCAGCCAATGCAATACCAAGTGTTACAACATATAGATAACTCTCTTGAAAATTATTGCTAAATCCCCAAGCAAAGATTACAGCCAACATAGAGAATAGCATTAAAGAGAAGTTCCCTACATCCTTTCTTTTTGTTTTCAAAAAAACTATCAAATATGAGACAACAAGGAATAAAAGTAAGCCTACTTCCAATACAAACCCAACGATTCCACCTTCAGCAAAAGAGGAAGTAAATGCATTAAATGAAGCGAACTCGTTATTCAACGCCCCTGATTCTTCCTGTCGTTGTGTCCAACCTGCCAATTCGTAATTACCAAATCCTAATTCATTCAATGCTCCAGGCAGATAATTTCCAATGTATAGTTCACCAACTCCAAATATTGGATTAGACAAACCTATGGACAACTCGGCAAAAGTACATCCATATCGTGTAACATTGCTTCTGGCAGTAAAACTGAAAACCGTCTTAAATGTTTGGACAACAGATGACTCAGAAAAAGAATTTTTAACAGCCTCTGCAGGCTCAAAAGAAGCCTTCAATACTTCAAATACGCTGCCATCGATCGGAGAAACAACTGTATTGTCTTCTTCTTTTTCAACAATTGCAGCTGTTGCTGTACCATGTTCCACTTTTATTTTCTCGACCAAATTATTTCCAATAAAAGCTAAACCAATGACAAGTATAACAACAAGAATTCCTTTAATATTCCTTTCCTTAATGAGATAAAGAAGGCAATATACGGCTGTTCCTCCCAGGACAAGCATTACCCCACTTCTTGAATTGGTGAGAAAACCAAACCACGAAGAGAGGAAAAGCAGAACAGCCCAAATAATCTTATGTTTATAATTCAAAAGAAGATGAATAAAAGCTACAGTAGTAAAGCCAAGATAATAACCGAAGAAGCTTGGTTCTGCAAAAACACTCCTCAGAACGTGATCCTGCCAAATTAGAGGTGGCCACCATGTACCATCCCTATTTACTAAATGCAGGAACGGTTTAATCTTTTTCTGTAGTTCAATTGACCATTCACTCCCCCATAAGAACGGGAATTCGATCAACTCATATAGAATTACAAATGCAAAAGAAACAATTAAACCCACAAACAGATTCTTCTTTGCATCATGGATTCTATCCTGGTATGAAAACAAGATAAGAAAACAAACCATATATATTTCTTTATATTGATTGAATGCTGCATATAGCGAAAACAATCCTTCTGAAACAGATAGTCTGAATGTAATATCTTTATCTCCAAAAAACTTTGTAACTAAATTAAAAAAAGAAAGGCGGGATCCTTCCAACTGCTGGACATCATACTCCGTCACACCACTGAGAATCATATGCAATCCATGCTCAGTAATAACTAAAAACCCAAAGCAAAAGAAGACACAGGAGAAAACAAGAAAAAGTATTTTTTTATATTCACCCTTTTGAAAGAGTAGGAAAATGGCGAGAAGAGAAAAGATAAAGAAGGGATAAATAGACAAAACCATGTCAGAACCGAAGAAGGGAAACAAAAAAGAAGGAATATAATCTTTTGAAAAATGTGGAAACAAAACTAATACCGTTCCCAAGATAAAGAAAAAATCCAATACCCTTTCAGATGTTTTATGCTTCGTCATAATACCCCCAACACTGATGGAATAGTAACATAGTCATTGAATATGCCTCAAGATTAACTGCTTGCTCTTATATTAGATGCGTTGCTAGAATACAGATAATCAAAAGAAACGGAAATATAAATGAATAAAACAATCACCATTTCGATTGCTGCTTATAATGTCGAAAGATTTCTCGATGAGACACTCTCTTCATTGCTCTGTCCAGAAGTAATAGATGATATCGAAATATTTGTCGTAAATGACGGCTCAAAAGACTCAACAGTAAGCATTGCGAATAGATATATTAAAAAATATCCACAATCTTTCTTTTTGATAGATAAAGAAAATGGAGGATATGGTTCAACTATTAATGCATCCTTAAAAAAAGCATCAGGTAAGTATTTCCGTCTTTTAGATGGTGATGATTGGTTTGATAAAGATGAATTCGTAAAATATGTCAAAGCATTAAAAACAATAGACACCGATCTAGTAATCACAGACTTTGTCAAAAGAATTCAAACAGACAACGATGAGAAACAAGAAAGAACATCTTATTCTTATCCACAAAACAAGTGTCAAAGTGCATCTGACATTTATTCAATGGCTATGCATTCAACCACAGTAAAAACAGAGTTGCTGAAAAAAGGAAATGTATCGATTACTGAACACTGTTTTTATACTGATTTCGAATTCATTATGAAAGCCTTTCTTCTTTCTTCAACTTTCACTTACCTTCCATATGCTGTTTATCAATATCGAATCTGGGGAGAAGGACAAAGCGTTTCTATAACAGGTAGCATGAAACACTACAAAGAACGAGATCTTATTTCAAGATTTGCCTTAGATGCAGCAACAAGAAATAGTACAGCCAAGAAAATAATCTTTGAAACAGGGATTCTATCAGCAAATGCAAGTGATTTGTTAACATCTGGTGACTTTAGAAGGTATATGGCTTTCAGAAAAGATGCTAAAGAGAGTGGCATAGGCCTAGAACACAACCTAAGTAAACTAGGAAGAGTAGTTTTTACCGCACCACATCTTTTCTATCGTCTGGCTTCAATAATCAAGAGGAAACAAAACAACCTGACGCCTCTTTATGTCAAAGTCAAAGATTAAAGATTTTATAGAGCCTTTTGACTCGCTCTGAGGCGAAGAAGTTTCTCTTTGTTTCTTTTAGTTTTTCCTTCCATTCCTGAATGATTTCCGGGTTATCAAGAACGCTCTTCAAAGCCCTGTATAATCCTTCGTCCGTCAGACCACACAACAATCCGCACTGTGCATCATTGATTATCTCTTCCGCACCGCCGACAGATGTAGTTATGACAGGGACATTCAGAATACATGCCTCAGTACATGCCGTGCTATATCCTTCCTCAAAGGAAGAACAGACAAAAACATCGCTTTTTGAAACATATTTAAAAGGATTTTTCTGTTCAAATAGGAAGGTGATTCTATCTTCCATGTTACTTTCTTTATTATGTTTCAGGAGTTTTTCCCTTTCGGGACCATCCCCAATAATTGTCAAAGAGAAATCATAACCTTCATCTCTCAGCTTAGCAAAGATCTTTATCAATCGATGATACCCTTTTTCTTCTGCCAGCCTTCCTACAGTAATAAACTTTATGCCTTTACTCTTTACTTGATAATCAGTCTCCTCTTTTCCTTTCTCAACAATGTTGTTTTCATCAATGGGATTGTAACAATAATCATAATCTTTGATTTCAGGGATATCTTTCTTAAGTTTCTCAGAAGCACCTTTAGAGACACAGATTACTTTATCTGCCATAGAGTACTGCTTTTTCATCAATAAAGAATCGTCATAAGTGTGAATCCATACATAGTGAAGAGTTGAATCATCATGAGAAGAAACAGCGGCAACAGTTGATGGGCCGTGCTGGAATCCTACTTCGATGTCATATTCATGTTTGGTACCATAAACCAGGGCATGCATGAATCTTCCAGGTAATTTCCAAAAGAGAGTGACCATTCCCCTGATCCAAAATCCAAAGAGAGGTTTGATTTTCACCTTAGGAGAAATCATCTTTCTAATGTCACTGTCATATATGAAGATAGGCCTCAAGGTTACGTCACAGCCTTTTTCTTCAGCAAGCTTATTGGCCATAGATAAAGCAGCTCTGGCTACCCCGTCAGAGTACTGAAGATGATTAAATGCAAAACAAATCTTCTTGCCCATTATACTCTCCGTTTTAATTAGAACATCTTATCGTCGACTATATTAATGTAATCTGGATTCTTTTCAGGAAATACATAAAGGTATTTTGAAAGCCTTTTTTCAATGTATTCGATATTTTCTTTTTCTTGAGGATATCGTTTCCAAATCCTGGTATTGTTGATTGACTTAGACGGATCAAAGGAATCCATCCCCTTTTTATGATTTGTAGAATCCAGATTAAGCCATTTTTCCAGTCTTTCCACTGTATTGTAATAATCGTAAACAAGATCCTCGAAATGGACCAACATGGTCGTGATGCCGTTATCAACATCTTCTTTCCTTCGATTCATCCTTGAATACTCGAACCAATTACAATAATCCTCTACGCTATCTGACGGAATGAGCCCCTCTTTCCACACATATCTCTCACACATCCAGACGTCTCTGGGATCACGTTCCACAACTACGACTTTGATGTCATCAAAATATCTGGTGTATCTCTCGATATTGGAAGACGCCACAATCTGATCAACCATAATAGTGTCTTTGTCTTCAGGAATTACAGAAGAGAAAAGTGATTCAATGTACTTCTTTGTTTTAAGGATAAAATCTTCTTCATTACACTTTGTACAATATGTAATTTCACCTTTATAAGGATGAGTCGGAGCAATTTTCTTTAAGATTGGTATACTAGATAATATTCTTTGGGGAGCTCTTTTGGAAAAATAATAGGGCATTCCTCTGTCATATAAATCATAGAACCAGCCTCCCTTGTAAGAAAAATCAACAAGAGAGTCTATGTACTCATAAGAAATCTTTTTCCAATTATCTCCGAAGAGTTTCGAGTACTTCTTTCCATACCACCAAGAGCCTGAATAGAAATCAACTAGTCTTTTAAATCGCTTGATTGCATGTCCGGAATTATGTCTATTGGGATTTTCAACTATATGATAATAGAGATCATCTATTCCATCCGGATCATGAAGGAATCTAATCTCCTCATCTGTGAAAGAGTAAACATTATTATATTCACCGATTAAATCAGTAATCGCACTTGATCCTGTTCCATAAAAACTAGCACAACTGATAAATCTCATAATCCATCAACCTTCTTAACCTGTACGACGAGCAAAACCAAAGAGAAACCTGACTACACCAAAGCCCAAATAAGAAGAAAGACAAGCAATCCTAGTCTTCTTTCTTATCCTTTTATTCTTTAACACTACTTTTCTGTTTTCTTTTATTCTCTTTTCCAGCTCTTTCGCCCTTTCATCATCTCTTGGAAGCTGAAGAAACACATGAAACCACACTGATATCATCTTCACTTCCAAAGCCTCCACCATTTGAGGCGGATAGTTCTTCTTTGCATATGAGTACATTTCATCAAACACTGCTATCTGTTCATATGTTCTTGGTTTGAAAACCCATGTATCTGCATTGTTTCTTATTCGATATTTGAAGAGGGAATCGGAGATATAACGGATTTTCTGATTCTCTTTAAATATTCTGACCAATATATCTGAATCTTCGCAGTAACAAGATTTAAATCTTTCTTTTTCAAAGATCTCTCTTTTATAAAGCTTTGCCCATGGTCCTATATGAACATTTTCATCGTACCACATCTCTGTCAAAGCCAAATATCCATCCAAAGTATAGTCGGACACCACACTGGAATGAGTATACACATACTCACTTTTTTCATTTATAAAGTCATAATTGGTGACAACAATGTCGTAGTCTTCTTTCCCTATTTCCATCAGAGTCCGTTCCAAGAAATCAGGTTTCATGACGTCATCTGAATCGAGAAATGTAATATAACGCCCCTTGGCAATATCCAGGGCCCTGTTACGAGCCTCTCCCTGTCCACTGTTTGCCTGCCTAATGAAAGAAAACCTGTCATCAGATGAGTATTCATCTTCTATCTGGATACTGGAGTCAGTGGAGCCGTCATCCACGACTATCACCTCAAAGTCTTTAAAAGATTGAAATAGGACACTATCAAGACACTCTTTGAGAAAACGCTCTGAGTTATATACAGGTATGATTATTGATATAAGAGGAGTATCACTCATTGCTTTTCACCAACTCCTCATATTTTTCCAATAGTCTCTTTGATTCAGCTTCAATTGAATACTTGCTTTCAGAGAGGACGGAATAACCGTAGTCTCTGTCTATTACGCCACCTTTCAATATCTCTTGAACCCATTTTTCTTTTCCTTCGGACAAGGAAAGATACTCTGTAGAATCAAGGAGCTTTGCTTCTTTTGTCACTTCATCTGAAAAAATACATTTTAGTCCATTAGCCTGAGCCTCAACGGCAACGATTGGCAGTCCTTCATACAAACTAGGAAGGACAAAAATATCCATGGCACTGTAATAAACTTCCGGGGTCTTGCTGCTTCCTACAAAAAATACATCATCCAGTAAACCAAGCCCCTCAGCATAAGCTTTTGTTTCTTCATAGAGAGGACCTTCGCCTACAAGAATCAGTTTCGATTCTTTGTGTGTCTTCTTTAGTAAAGCGAAAATATCAAGGAGGAATTTGTGATTCTTCTGCTGACAGAAACGGCCGATGTGACCAACCAGCAATGTGTTTTCTTCAATTCCAAGTTCTTTTCTCACCTTGTTTCTTGTATCAATGGAAAAGCGGAATCTAGATAAATCCACGGCATTATTGACGATGTAGACTTCCCCCTTTTTAAAGGGCTCTGCACCATAGAGCCATCTGGCAGCTTTCTCTGAGCAGGCAAATAGATCTGTCGCTCCGAGCTTTGAAAATGGCCTGAGGATTTTCTTGACTAAATTATGGATTTTCTCTTTTCCGTTGGAAGTAGAATGTGCGTGAGATATTCGCACCTTTATACCGCACTTCTTCGCAACAATAAGAGGGATGAAGTTAAGAGACGTCATATTGGCGTGGACGATATCATACTTTTCAGCTAAGAAATGCGCTTTGATAAACTTTAAATACTTAAAGATGTGTGTATAGTGGGGTGTAACAATAACCCTTCCCCCAAGAGCTTCGATCTTTTCCTGGTCGATTATCTTGGAGGCTCTGTCAACATAGAAGTCGAAGGTGACTTTTGAAGTATCAATGGCAGAGAAGTAATTCATAATGCAGGACTCTACTCCACCCTCAAAGACAGAGCCAATCATCTGCGCAACTCTTATCTTTTCACTCTTCAAAACCTTTCCCCCGGACTCCTATGTTAGCACATATCTCACAATTTCATATATTTTCACTTAGAAATGAATAATCTCTCAGAAATGCAGTTTACTGCATCCAGCTTTCTCTCTTCTGGTACTCCAATGACAAATGTAGTGTAGCTACCGCCAAGAGAGACAGAAGAAGGTTGTATACCATTTCTTCTCAATTCATCGAGAGCATCAACATACTCCATGGTCTCTTCTATTCCATTTCCAACAAGACCTACGACAGCAAAGCCTTTCTTCAGTTCAATGTCATCGAGATTGAACTCTTCCTTTAGTCTTGAACACATCTCTTCTGTATCGATGTTTTCAATTTGCTTTGTTTCAAAGTACCAGGAAATAGAATCGCAACCATAGAGAGTGTAGCATGGCTTGATTCCATAGAGATGCATCAAAGAGAGGACTTTGTGTCTTACACCGCTCTCTTTGAAGAACATCAGCTTTCTCACATATATCTTTGAAAGTCCACCCTTTGCACTGACACCGATGACACCCTTCTTTTCAGGCTCTTTACCGATGATAGTTCCATCATCTTCAGGGCTATTGGTGTTTCTGATGTTGATTGGAATGTTCACTTCCACTACAGGTGCAATTGCCTCTTCATGGAAAACAGAGGCTCCGACTTCACTCAATTCCCTGACCATCTTATAAGAAATGGATGGAATAACATGGGCACTTTTGACAAAGCGAGGATCGGAAGAATAGACGCCAGATACATCTGTCCAGTTCTCATAGACATCAGCCATGACAGCTCTTGCTGCTATTGCACCTGTGATGTCACTTCCTCCGCGGCTGAAACATCTTACTTCCCCAGATGGGCTTCTTCCGTAGAATCCTGGGATTACATATTTCTCATTCTTATTAATGAGAGCAGCAAGATTGGAGTAAGATTCTTCCTCTATCTTATTGTTTTCCCCGATAACGATACATTTTTCTGTCTCGATGTAGTTCCAGCCAAAATACTTTGAAATCAGAATTGCATTCAGATGCTCTCCTCTGGATGCTGCGTAGTCTTTTCCTGCCCCGCTTTCAATGTTCTTAAGAACCACATCCAATTCTTCTTCAAGGGCATCTCTTCCCAAGCCCAAGCCTTCTGCTATATCTCTGAATCTGTTCTTGACATCTCCAAACTTGTCTTTAGAAGAATTCCCTTTATTCACTATTTCTGCACACAAAAGGAGCATATCTGTAACTTTCTCATCTCCACTGAATCTCTTTCCAGGAGCAGAAACAACAACAATACTACGATCCTGATCTTTATCAAGGATTGCTTTTACTTTCTTTATCTGGGAAGCGTCTGCGACGCTGCTTCCACCGAACTTACATACCTTCATACATAGTCCTCACTTCAAGGGAGTTTAGCAGAAAGAGGAAAACAACAGAAGACTCAAAGCACCTCCTTCAATGCCTTGAGAAGTCTGTCATTGTCTTCTGTGTTCCTTACCGCCAATCTAAGATATTCTCCTCCCTTTACCTTTTGGGATAGATCTTTGACAAGAATGTCGTACTCGGAAAGGAGTCGTTTAGTCACTTCAGTAGCTTTCTTTCCATTTACAATCTCCACCATAATGTAGTTTGCTTCAGATGGAATTGTTCTGAGGCCTTGGATAGACGAAAGCAATGAGAATAGACGTGCCCTTTCAGCTTTTATCTTCTCCAGGGAAGCCAAATAGTTTTTGTGGTATTTCTCTTCAATCTGAAGATAAAACTCTGCAAAGGAGTTTATGTTCCAGATAGATACACTCTTTTTGATGGAGGCAATCATCTCCGTGTCCCCGGATGCAAGCACTCCCAGTCTAAGCCCAGGTACTCCATAGGACTTTGAGATACTTTTCATTACAAACAAGTGCTTGTTGTCACAAAGAAGCTTCTGGTCTATAAGGGAGTTGTCTTTTTCGACTGCAAAATCACCAAAAGATTCATCAATGATCAGCACAATGCCCTTTTCCTTTGCCCAAGAGACAAGCGACAGGAGCCCAGCCTTGGGGATATAGGATCCTGTAGGATTATCAGGATTGATGATCACAAGAGATGAAATATCCTTGTCTGAAAAGAATGAGATGAGCTCCTCTGCTGTATATGTAAAGTCATTGTTGGAAGGATAGAACACCACTTCCCTTTCTTTCTCCGATCTATTTGGATACTCTTCAAAGGTAGGGCGGATAAATCCTACTTTACCTTCAAGCTTCTCCATCAAAGCCTTGATAAGTTCTGCAGCCCCATTGCCCACAGCGATGTTCTCTTGATGGACAGAGAAATCCTTTGCAGCAAGCAAGGAGTTTACATACATTCCTGAAGGATACTGAGTCAGAAGCATATCGAAGGATGCAACCATTTCATCCTTCATTTTCTGTGGTGGAAAATATGGATTAACGAGATAACAGAAATCCAGAAGCTTTGGATATCTCCAATAACCTCCAAATCTTCTCATCATCAAAGGCAGTTTCTCATCATCGGTGGAAAATATTGAAGTGGCGATATCCAAATCCTGAACATCATCTATCTCATACCATTTCTCACCATTAAGTCTTTTTGCCCTTAATTCCGAGTTGTCCAGCATGGCGATTACCATCAGAACCTGCTCATAATATTCATTCTCGCCCAATGCCTTCTGATAAGCTTCGAGAAATGGCACATATGCCT
>JALFYG010000144.1 GCA_022784805.1 Spirochaetales bacterium | reverse complement strand
TTCATATCGATATAGATCCAAGGTTCCAAAGAATGGGAATAGGGCACGCATTAATGGATGCGCTTCTATCCGCCTACAGAAATAAGGGTGTGAAAGGGGTGATGCTTGGGGTGGACCCGGAGAACCTGAAGGGAGTCTCTTTCTATAAAAAATATGGCTTTGTTCCCTTGGACCAAAGCGGTGTCTGGTGGGGAATAAAGCCATAAACGGATGGGTCAAAGACTAAGATGAATAATCTAAGTCGATGTTAAACTCCACACTATAGCCAGGGAAGGCTTTCTCCAAAGCACTACTCATTCCTTTTCTGAACTTGTTGTGGTCTTTGAGAGCGAAGTCTACGACTACATCAAACTCAATCTTCTTTTCTTCGAAGTGAACATGGAAACCATGGATTCCAATGACATCTGAAGAAATCATCTGCATTGTCTTGAGAGTGGTGTCCCTCATTCTGATGACTTCAGGATCATCTTGGTTTGTTGCGTTCATTCCAAAGGTGAAGTCAATGCCCATTTCCTTCTTGATTTGTTCCTTTGCCTTCATCATTGCTTCGTACACACTTTCTGCACTTGCTGTGAATGGAACCTCAACGTCGATTGTTCCTACAGCTGAGTCTGGGCCATAAGCATGGATTCTGATGTCATATCCACCGGAGAGAGGAGGGAAGGATGAGATGATGGACCTGATCTTCTCCAAGTCATCTTTCTTTGGTCTCTCTCCAAGAATTGAATCGGAAGTGGAAAGGATGGATGAAATTCCATTCCAGATAATAAAGAGGGAGACAAGAAGACCTGTCCAACCATCGATAGGGAATGTGGTGAAACGTGAAATAAAGGCTGCAATGATGGTGACCAGGGATGTAAGGACATCGGAGAGGGCATCTGCACCACTGGCAATAAGAGCTTCGGAGCCTGTCTCTTTTCCCACTTTTGTATTCATGCGCCAAAGCCATATCTTCACAAGAACTGTCAGGGACAGGACACCTATCATCACCATTGATACAGACATGTCATGGGGATTTCTAATGGCGTCGATACTTCCTGAAAAGAAGGAAAAACCAGTCATAAGAATCAAAAAGCCTACAAGTAGAGCTGAAAGATACTCAACTCTTCCATATCCAAGCGGGTGTTCTTTTGTAGGGCGTTTCTTACTGAAACGATAACCAATAAGTGTAACTAAAGACGAAATACTATCTGTGGCATTGTTTGCACCATCAGATATAACGGCAACGGAGCCTGAAAGATAACCAATGAGAATCTTTACCCCACCTAGGGCTACATTGACTCCTATTCCTGTATTTGCTGCATTTTTAATCTTTTTAGATCTTTTGATCTCTTCTTCTTCAACCATAGGCGAAATTCTATTCCACGTGGTGGTCAATGGCAATAACAAAGTTCCAAAAAGAGTGAAAATTAGTAGAGACAAACTCTGATAGAGTAAGTAATTATTAGTGTCATCTAACTAAAAATGTAATAAAGGCGGATTGCTCCGCCTTTAATCAGTTCTTCTTATCTGCTTTCTTTAAGGAAAGAAGCAATAGGACAAATCCCACACCTGTAAGAATGTGTCCGATTCCAGCTATTCCTGAGATGGAGGCGCTAAGGCCCTTTGAAATAGGTGCTCCCAATACTTCCAATGTGCCTCTAAGGATCATCATCAAGACAGTCAGTGGTAATCCGATATTATAGAGTCTCATAAAGACACGGAATGTCTTCTCTTTCTCTAAATCCAATGACTGGGAAAAGAGAGCGATGATCAAGAAAAGAAATGCTCCCAAGATAAAGAAGTGAGGATGTGCCTTTGACAGCATTGTCACTCCGTCAAAACCCATAAACTTTGTGAACTCTCTATAATAAACTCCGCAAACCATTGCTAGGATTGCGTAGGAGAGTGAATAGTTCAAACTTTTCTTCATTTTGTATTTCTCCTTTGGGCGTTAAACCCGATTAATACTGTCCATACATAAGCTAGTGTCTTTGGAACCATAAGCATTCCGATAACAGGGTAAGTGTCAGCAAAAAGAACAACGGGAATATAGAAGGCGAAGCTTAAGACTACTGTGAGATAGAGATACTTGAAATCCTTGTCGTTGTTTCTTTTTGCTTCAATATAGAATAGATAGATGATCAAGAGTCCCAGGAAGAGGAAAGGAATGTTTCTTATGATTCCCCAGGATAGAGAAGGATTCTCTCCTGTCCAATTATTTTGAGGCATCAAGCAAAGGATGACTCTCAATAAAGAAAGTACCCACACCGTGATAGTTATGCACTTTCTTTCCTTTTTGTATCTCAAGCACCAAACGCAGTAAAGAAGAACATAGAAAAGAGTCATAGTAACGGAAGTGATGAGTTTCCCGATTCCCAATGCATTTCTATAACTTTCGAGACCTGTTGTGCAGAGCGCGATTGCTCTTGGAACAAGATGGAAGGAGTCTCCTGCTCCCAATACTATTGCCATTAGACCAAATAAGAGGTATTGCTTCTCTCCCTTGGCTTTCTTCACTATCAAAATGCCTATTGTGATTACAGATACCAAATATACTGCATCGAAGGCTGTTTCAAAGATTGCTCTCATATTTGCTCCTTCAAAATAGATTTGAAACTATAGTTTTTAATACTTTTGGTTCGTCTTTTTTCATTGCAGAGATGATTATGTTGATGAGTATGAATTCCATAAACTCATCTTCATTCATGCTCTTCTTGATCTTCTCCCTCATCATAGGATCCATGGATGAGAGAAGATACTCTTTCAATTTATTCTGTGTCTCCACCATTTCCTCTCTTCCCTTGCTCTTACCCTTGAGCATGGATGCGTGTGTAGAAAGAAAACCTGAATAAGTGTCATCTACTCTTAAAATGGCTTTATAAACATTGTCGATTGCTTTCCCGAAATCATATTCCGCCGTCAAGCTTTCCAAAGCTTCCTTCCAAATGGATGAGATAGTGGAGAGGATGAGGGCGTCTTTATTGGGAAAGTAATTGTAGAGAGTGCCCAGTGCAATGGAAGACGCTGCGGCAATCTCTCTCATCCCAATATTCTCAAGCCCCTTTTCAAGAGCTTCTTTCCTTGAAGCCTCCAAGATTTTGTCTTTGTTAGTGGCAGCATTCATCATAATATGAACAATGTTCATTTTGAGAGGAATTGTCAATAGTATTAGTGAAGAAAGATAAAAAAGAAACGCTCGTGATTTAAAAAGAGTTAGCAAAGTGGAAATGTTTTATATTTCCATCTAGCTGTTATAATATCGAAACCAAAGTTTTGGTTATAGATGGAGGACAATCATGAAAAAAGGGATTCATGGCCATTACAGTGGTGCTAATACTCCTAGCTTTGATCGTTTCCTGTAAAGAAGGGGAGATCTATCTGTCGAGGGTAAAGTATAAGAAAAGTATCAACATAATCATTGAGGCCTTCTCGAGACATCTTGGGAAGGTTTCTCTTTTAAAGATGCTTAAAAGCTTTATCTCTCTTAAACTACTACTCAATGAATATTCCTCAAACCAACATGGTGATGGGTGAACATTGACGGAATAAAAAACATACTTAGACTGAAGGTAGGTGCTACCGAATAGACGGTGGTTACCTCAGTAAAGTAGAAAGATTATTCCCGCTTCACTGTGTCACCAGATGAAGGGCGGGAGTTTTTTGAATGAAACAATAAGATTGTTTACCGAAGTGGCAAATCTTAAGCCCTAAAGAATAATCTCTAAGACCTTCTCCTCCATATTTTATCACTGAGTCTATGTACATAGGTGAAAGTCAGAAAACAGACAGATAATTGAAAAGTGTAGCTCTTATGTTGTTGTTTTGTTATGTTTTGAGGATTATTATTCTCTTTATAAAATACACGAGGCGAGTGAATGTCAGAAATAAAGGGTAACAACCTTCCAAGAATTAAGGTGACCAATCAGGCTTTAATACGTGAAGCCATCTATAAGTTTGGCCCTATTTCTCGTCTCGATATTTCAAAGCGTCTTGATCTGACGTTTCCTACAATAACTACAAATATCTCATTGATGCTGGAAGATGGTCTTCTGATAGAAGAGAGTGATGGTTCTCCATCCTCAGGAAGAGGCAGGAAGACCATGCTTGTGGACATTAACCCCTCTTCCAGACTCTTCATGGGTGTCGAAATGAGACGTCACGCATCATACGCTGTGATTGTAGATTTAAAGGGAAATGTAATAGCCAAGAAGAGTGTCAAGACTTTCCATGATGACTATGAAGGTTCCCTTAAGGAAGCTTGTGACTTGACGTCAACACTTCTTGAAGAGTGTTCAATGACTTGGGAAGACATTACAGGTCTTGGATTCTGTCTTCCTGGAATCATTGATTCCAAGAAAGGAGTCTTGGAGATTCATCCTCGTTTTAAGTGGAAGAATAAGAATACCAGGGAAGATGTCATCAAAGCCACTGGATACAGCGGCATGATCAGTATCGTCAACAATACTTGTGCCAGAGTCTATAGATCCAGCCTCTTTGAAAACTCCGTGTTCAAAGGTGCAGACCACGCTGCATATATGTACTTGGGAACAGGTATTAAGTGCCCTTTGGTATTCTCCTTGAGAAATCACTTTGGAACAATTGTGGGCGAGGGTGAAGTCGGTCACATGGTTGTTAATCCGATAGGACCGGAGTGTGAGTGTGGAAACCATGGATGCTTGGAGTCTTATTCAAGTGAGAACGCCATACTGAGGGAAGCAGAAAGGGCCGTGAAAGAGGGAAGAAGTCCAATTCTCGCATCCCTCTCTGCTTCTCATCCTCTCACTATTTCTGATGTATTGAATGCAATGGAAATGGGGGATGAAGAGAGCGACAGAATAATCAGAGAGGCCTTGGAGTATCTTTCTCTTGCCATAGCCAACGTAAACAACTTTGTCAAACCGGACTGTGTGGTAGTGGAGTGCAGGATCTTTGAAAGGGAAGAGAACAAGAAAATCTTTGAAGAATTACTTGAGAATAAGCTTTCATGGAACTCTATCCTTGACTATGACCTCTCCTATGTAAAGAGCGATGAGTTTAATGGTGCCTTGGGTGCGTCAGCTGCAGCGATTCGTGACAATCTTCAGCTTTTCATGGAATAGAAAACACTATTTCCACATAAATTCACTTGGGTGATAGAGTAGAATGGTTCTTCGGAGGGTGGTGTTTTGTCTTTTTTAAAGAAAGTATTCAATTTCATTCTTGATCTGATCATCTTGGGATTCTCTGCTTTTATTGCATCACTTGCTTTTCCTTCCAAATATATTGAAGACGGGCTTCCTTTCCTTGCGTTCTTCTATCTTATTCCTGTCTTCTATGTAATCTGGAGAAGCAAGTGGAGCACAGTATGGCTATATGGTGCTTTCTATGGATTCTTATTCTATCTTTTCTATAACTATTGGCTTGAGACATTCCACCCTCTGGCTATTTTGATAGCCCCGATATTGGAATGTGTCCAATATGCTCTTCTTTTTGTATGTATAAAGTTTTCGAAAAAACTCCTGAAGCGTCACTATAGCTTATTGGGAGCCCTTTTATACTCGGCATACCTTTATCTGACGCAGCAGGGATTCCTTGCTTATCCCTATGGAAATATAGCTTCGGCCCTACATAACTACACATCTCTTATCCAGATAGTAAGCGTAACAGGAATCTGGGGCTTGGATTTGATTCTGGTCTTTCCTCAGGTCATAGTCTCAGAGTGTCTCTATGAAAAGGATTGGAGAAGGAACAAGTGGGATTTCCTTTTTTCTATCCTTATCCTTGCCTCCACTTGGATAGGCGGGGCTTTTGTGAAGAGAAAGTGGGAGAACAAAGAGCCTGACAGAGTCATGAGGATTGCAGCCATCCAGCACTCGGCAGATACTTGGAAGGGTGGATACAGTACATATAAAGAGAATTATGAGAACCTCAAGCGTCTGACCATGGAAGCCATGGAAGAAAACCCCGATATGGTGGTATGGTCAGAAACAGCTTTTGTTCCATCCGTTGCATGGCATAGCGCTTATCCTAATA
>JALFYG010000129.1 GCA_022784805.1 Spirochaetales bacterium | reverse complement strand
ACGCCCCCGCAGTTCTACTGCGTGGGTAGTTGATCAGTACTCACTTTTATATTTCCACTTTCAATTATTATAATCTACAAGCACAAAAAAAGACTCTAAGCATTATACCTAGAGTCTTATTCGTGAGAGACGGGGATCGAACCCGAGAGCTTTTGATAAATTAGGGAAATTATAGAAATATTTGCTTTTCTTATTTATACTTAATTTCTTTCTTTTGCTTTAATTTCCTCTATTATATTCCAAAAGTTTTTCTCAAAGTTTTCTCAAGCCACCATAAAAAGTTTCCCATTTTCCCGCAGATACATTTTTAGAACTAATAAATCGAGGTTGCATCAACATTCAAAAACAGAGCATTTATCATCTAAAATAATTCATTCCATTGTATTTCTATGCTATGAGTCATTTGCATAAAAATGCAATTAGAAAGCCTATTTACCTTTGGTTGTACTTCAATGCTTTTCTTAGTTCTCTTCATGTAAATCATATCGGAAAGTGCAAAGAAGAAATATGCAAAAAGACAAAGATGCTATAAATATTATAACTATTGAAATTGAAAAAATGAAGGCTACAGGAATAGCTTTCACAGGCTTTCGAGCTTAAGGGGCTCATAGAGAGCAAGATGAAGAGAGCGGAGATTATCAGGAAGCTCGCTGAAAGAGCGAGGGTTAAGAGATCCGAGCTTCCTAAGAACCCTAATCATTTGAAATCCCCTATGGAGGAAGCAATGATGAAGCTCCTTACCGTCGAAGGAGGAAATACTCCATGATACTGAGGAGCTTGCCTCGGTTATCCGCTCGATACAAAGAACGATAAACGATGTTCCTGATTCCTCGTGCCACCTTGTCCTTGAGATGAGATACCTCACGTTCATGAAATGGGAGGATATAGCCTCCGAGCTTGGATGGGCATCAAACCATGTATTCTATGTACACAGGAATGCATTGAGAATGATAAAAATCCCAACATAGGGGGCAACAACTGCTAAATCTCATGGGGTTCTAAATCTGTATTATCAGTAATGAGAACCTCATCGAGACCCGTTTGCAGCGCACCTCTTCGTAACAACCGATTAAGAAATGAATCATCAAGCTGGACGACATATAACGAAAATCCAAAGTGGCTGGAAATATCGAAGCATTTCCTTATCATGCCTTTCCCAATGCCTTTATGTAACATTGAGCTGTGGATCATGATGTTAGGGATAAAGCACGCTTTGCTAGAATCGTCAACTACAATCCTCAGCAGAATCTGCTTTTCATATCGTTCCCCTTTTGTATTTACATCAATTTCTATCTCGCCTTCATTACTATAGCCATAATAGAGATAATCCTTTTTGTATTCGAGTTGCGGAGATACTAGAAATTCATATCCGTTTGTATCATCGAGATACGGTTTCAGATAGTCTTCAAGCCCGAATAAGAGAAAGGAAACCACTATTTTTAATTCTCTTTTCCTATCTGAATCATCTATCATCATTAATGACTGAATACGCTTTGAATTTGATAAATCCATTTTCTGCCTCTTCACTTTAGTTTCATACTAGCCAATAATTCATTTCGTTTTTGTTGAACATGCATTTTCCCCACTTCAATTCGGGTTTATAACACTACTTTTTTCAAAACAATCACCATTATATATTATACACTATAAACTATTACTCGTCTTTGAATACCGTCGTCTTTATCAGAATATTATTTATATTGATTTATGTATTGCTTTTATAATAATGTATTGTTATAATACAAAAAAAAGAGGTAATTAGCATGTTTTCCAAAGAATCAGTAGAAGTCTGGAAGAACCTTCCAAACAAGAAACAGACAATCATTGCGACTTTAAATAATGCCAGTGGAGACATTGTATCTGAAATGAGAAACAATCCTCAGCACACTTTACAATACTATAATGCCTTGCTTTCGCTCTTGGATAAGATAATTCTAGAAATTTCATCGAGGAACATATTCGATGCACCTGAAGGATGGTTCTATTCATTTGAAGTGACAAACAAAAGTGCATCCCTATATATTAGGCATATCAATGATATTCAGGAAGATGAAGACGGTAATCTTGTTCTTGATATCGACGAGAGATTTCGATTAATCAACTACCCTGTTAAATTACTAACAGTTGAGCAGTTTGCAATACGTTCTAAGATTGAGGAAGTAACCGTCCGCCAGTGGATTAGAAGAGGCAAGCTAAGAAATGCTATCAAAGTCGGTGGAGAATGGAGAATACCAGAAATCACTGATCCCCCAACAAGAGGATTTACTCCTGTAAGATATTATAACAATGGCCATTACTTACCTCTTCCAAAAGAGATTGGTGTTTCAATTAATCAAAATCCATGTGTCATTGATATTAATAAATCAAAAGCTGAAAAAGGGTACTTGATACTTTTTGATTATGTTCCTGCATTTATCCATGAAAAAGTCCTTACAGATGCGGAAAGAGAAAAGATAGAGCTTATGTTGATAAGCAATTCAAATATAACCAATTCAGCATCGGTAGTCGGTACATGGCCAAAAGTTAAAGAAGTTGAAAAACTTGTATCAAATTATCGTTCGGGTGCTATGAGACTTCCAGATGATTGGAATGAGAATTTGTTCTAATTGCTATAAGCTACAGACTTTTATTTAAGGGATGGATACATAATTGTGAAAGTTTTTATCGTGGAACAAAGAATTACATTAGGAGAATATTAAGTGGAAGCAAAGAGACATATAGCTAATGAGATTCAAGAATACGCACTAAACGAAAATGGAGAACCTATCCATATAAATCAGATTGATAAATCCCATAATGGTTTAGCATGTAACTGCACTTGTCCAATCTGTGGAGAAAGTCTGATTGCAAGAAAAGGTAATGGAGGAAAAGCTCCTCACTTTGCCCACAAACAAGATTCTCCATGTTCCCATCCGGAATATATTAAGCAGACAAATATCCATGCTATGGCAGAACAAATTTTCCTAGAGGAAAAGGAAATCGAGCTACCATCGCTATCTTCTCAAGCAGGAAATTATATTGCTTATTTTTTTCAAGGGGGTAAATGGCAAATTGAAGAAGTAGAACTGGAAAAGAAAATATCAGACTTTATTCCAGATATAATACTAAAGAAAGGTAACATCATTCTTCTTGTTGAGATATATGTTACACATGCTGTAGATGAAAACAAGAAGAATAAAATCATTGAGGCTAATTTACCCGTTATTGAGATTGATCTCAGCGAGTTTGTTCATGAGGACATGACCAAAGAAGAATTGAGGTTACACTTAAGAGAGATAACTAGAATGAATTGGATTCATTTGCCTTTCGCTATTCCTAAAATAATTAATTTCAACAAAACGAAAAAAACTTATCAAATCTCTATGCCAAATTTAGAGATAAAGGATTGTCCACAATCTAGGCCAGGAAGAAAAGTAACAAAAGAAGCATGTAGAAGTTGCCTTTACTGTGTAGGGTTAAGCGATAATCATGTTGATTGTTTGTATTCCTTTCGATTATCAAAGTATTGGGGGAAATATCCATTTCCAGAATTTCAACCTATCAAGGAAAATTTTCCTCTTCAACTTTTTACATTAGTCAAGCAAATAAGAACACCATTTTATGGTTATCAAAATAATTATTCATATCAAAAGAAAAAAACATATGGAAACAGGTATAAATCAAAGAAAGGAAAGTATAAATGGTAAAAGGAGAGAAGTATAAAGAGATATTTGCTTTCTTCTTCGCAAATTTGTATTCTACTTATAAAACAAAAGGCTATCAATCTGAAATGTTGTTTAATGAAAATCATCTAATTATCTATAAAAATTTGCATGCAACATAATCAAGAATTTTTATAATTAGAGATGATATCTCTTAAAAATTCATAAAACAAACACTTATCTATTAATAATGTGGGAGAAAGTCCATTTCCCCTTTTTAAAGGGATAAAACAATCCTTAGCCGTCATGGAGCTTGAATTTGTCTTATTGCGGAAGGCTTCTCGTTTGGGATTATCCATTGCCTTCCGCATTACGTCTGTCTATTTGTCGTATTTTAAAAATAGGGAAGAAAGATTTATATTCCTGCCATCATGATGTCAAACTCTTCTTCCGCAAGAAGTGCTAATCTTCCGTAATCATTTCTGGTTAGAGCGTTGTTTACTTCCTCGAGGGCAATTTCATGAATCTCTTCATCAATTTTCTTCTCAGCCCACCAGTTTCCTGCCGTATTATATAGCACTAGGGTTCCAAGTCTAGCACCTGTTAATGTACCAGCTACTGTTGTACCTGGATCCGGAATAAATGAACCAACAACAAAACCAACTCCTGCTCCAATTCCTGCAGATGCTGTTGCTGCCATGCTGTAATACTTTGCAGCAATTCCCATTCTATCTATAACCTGTTCCTTGCTAATTTCAGCTCCTGCTGCATATTCAATGCCCATTCTGGCGGCATATATTGCCAAATCTGTTGCAACCTCAGCTCCGACTTGGGCGACAACAGGAAGAGTAGCTTTTGCAACACTTCCACCCACATCACTCACAACATCCGCAGTTTTGATGGCATCACCAGTAGCATCAGCTACTTTCGCAGCCTTTGCAGCTTTTGCAGCACCTGAAAGATCGTCAATCTTAGCGACAAGCTTCATAGATAAAAGGTCTGCTGCCCTGTCCATTCCTATGTTTACTGAATAGCCCACTGCGGTTACAATCCCAGTTTCGGCCAGTTTTTGAACATCTATTTTTCCTGTTTGTAAGTATTGCCACGCAGCATTTATTCCAACTACTGTTCCGACAATCACCCCACCTGCCTTGTAGGGGCGTTCAGCCATGAAAGTCGTCACCTTATTCAGGATATTTTTGGAATTGAGGTTGACATCAATCTCTATTCCCTCATAGATTTTGGCAAGGTCATCTGCTGTTGCATCGCTCAGTTTTTTTCCTAACCGTGTTTCAATTTCGATGAGGTTATCTCCAGAGGATGCAAGTTTCTTCAATGTTGAAACATCCATCGTTTTATCCAGCATATTGACCTTTTCTGCATATGAGAGATTACCTAGAACAGAAGAATCAGCCAGACCATAAGCTCTAGCAAGCCCGTCCGTCACTTCTGGTGAATTGATAATTTTTTCTGCCCGCTGTGCATCTATCATTGTCTTTGCAGTATCAATCCACTCTTCCTCTTTTGAGTTCTTTACTTCTATATTTAAAGAATTAATCTGGCTTTGGACTGTCTTTACCCTTGTTGCTTTGTCGTAAAAAAGAGTATCCGAGGAATAAAAAAAGGTCTTTCCATTTTCCTTGAAGAATACTAGGTCATCCCCAACCTTAATGGTATCAACGGTAGAGGAAGGTTTCTTAAAAGTAATGAAGCCTTTAGTATCCAATCTAAGCAAATCTTCAAGTTGGGTTGCTTTATCACCTAGAACTTTTGCCTTTGGTTTATAGATGGTTTGCCATAGTTTTCCATCTTCAACAGTTATCCAACTCAGCTCTTTTCTATATGAAATTTTACCTTTCGAAGCGGCATCAAGGTACATAGACGCGTTTGTGGCTTTTTGGGATCTAACAGCCACTGACGTCATTGCTTCATCTGGAGAATAAAAATAATACTTACCATTTGATTCAAAATATACAGAACCTTTGCCATCAATAGGCATGACATTTATAGCATCATCAGGCACTTCAGCAAAGGCTACTATTCCGAGTTTATCAGCCTCGGCAAAAGTAGCATATTGTTTTGCCCTATCCCCTAAGCGACTCGGACTATTAATCCAAGCGTCAGACATTTGCACTCCGTCTTTAGTATTTTGATTCAGTTTCAGCGGAGCTGGTTTGGTTGTGAACTTACTCTCTCCAATCAGTAGACCTTTGATATTTCCTTTATCATCGAACTTAAGATAAAGATGATCCAACCCCTGGGGACCACTACCATGAGGTGAGACTCTTGTCCAAGATGAGTTTTCAAAAAGATCATACTGTATATCTGACAATTTCTCACCAACTTCAAAACCTTTAAGCCGATTCAGTTTGTTGGAATCAAAGATATTCAAGGAATTTGAATTTACCGCAAAAACCGGGAAGACAATCGCAAAGAGTAGGATTACTCCAATTAGTCTTTTCATAAATCACCCAGTTCAATGCGATCAACAGGATACTTGACCTGAAGTTCAGCCTCAGAGAGGATGCTGTTCTTCACATATCCGTTATCAAATATTGCGGAGAAAACTTCCCTGAGTTCAGGGAAAAGCAAATCCTGATCTATATTGAAATATCCAACCTTATATAGGTATTCCAGCTTCTTCTTCTTTTCGATGTCTCCTATCTCATTCTTGATTTTGTTAATCAACATAGCTGCCCCAACCTGATAGTCTTTGTACATTGTCTTCTGAAGATCTGTAAGTGTATTTGATATAGCCTGACCAAGAATATTGATTTTTGCACTTATTTGAGTATCAACAATATTGAGGTTATATAGCGAAACAAGTTCAGAACTGTAAATCATCGACAACTCATTGAATTTTTCTTTATCAGAGACCTTTCCATTCTTAATTGACAGGTAATCAGTCTCAACCTTTTCCACAAGAATGCTGTTGTATCTGGTATTCCATCCGTTAGCCATACTTTCAGCTTCAGCGAAAGCTTTCTTTGCAAGGGCATCATTTTCCTTCAGATTGGAAATCTCTTGGAGATTGGAAAGGAACTCTGCAAATGAAGATGGATAAGCTGTCATGAATATGGAATCAGAAAGAGAGGAAAGAAGTTCATTCTGTTCTGAAATAAGCTTGTATCGGGAAACAGCAATGTAGGCACTTTCATATTTCTGCATAAATTCTTTTACATTATCTGGTTCTTCGTCAAATTCACCAGCTATTTCCAGATACTCAGTGAAGGCCTTTCGAAATCCTTCCAAATCTGAAGTCATATAAGTCGTTTCTACAGCTTCTTTAGGTAACTCCACTTCAGGAGCAACGGACACATTGTCAACCAGTATTTGCAGACTGTCAGAAACCTCATTATAAAGGTTCGACAAGAAGGAAACATTTTCAGGGGAACACTTGTACATCGAAGATTCTATGATGTTAAGAAAGAAGGAAACTCTGACAGTATCATAGCAATTCTCTTCAACCCATGACCAATACGAACCAAAGGCTTTGAGATTGTCTGGATTCACATTCATAGAATTGATAAACAAAGCTTCTGTCTCTTCAAATCCATATTCTCCGCTTAGAGCCATAGCCAAAGATTGTTCAGAAGCCTTCTGATTTATACAAAAAAAATCTAAAGAAGAAATTGAAATTTCAGTATCAGGGACAGTAAGTTCTGTTTCCCTAATTTCAGTGATAGATTTTTGCAGGTAATCAATTGATTTTTTGATTTCTTCGAAAGATTGACTGTTCCCACTTGATTCAGTTGAGAGTCTTACCTTATCTGCTATTCTCTCTACCAACAGAATGTTCTCATATGTGCACCAACCAACCATCGCAACAAGGATTAACAAAAGAGCAATAACAAAACTGCCCATTACGGATTTATTGGGACTGGACTCCTTCTTATTTTCACTCTCTTTATTGGATTCTTTTAACATATATCCTCCCTAGAAAATACTTTAGCCATTCTATCCTTCTGTTGTCAAACTCCAAAGGGAATCCTTCAATTCCTTTCCGGCTCTGAAGACTGCAACGCCATGGTTCTCGACAGAAACAGTTTCTCCTGTCTTTGGATTCCTGGCTTTCTCTTTGCCTTTTCTGACTCTGACTTCAAAGGTTCCAAGTCCACGAAGCTCAATGGTTTTGCCATCTCGAAGACCATCCTTGAGCTCTTCAAAGAACTCATCGATGACAGAATGGATCTCATTTCTTGATATCCCTGTTCTTGAATTGATGTTTTCAATGATATCTGCCTTTGTAAGCTTCTCTGTCATGATGGACCTCCGATGCGACAAGACAGAAATATATCATAAACGTCTCTTTTAGTTAACATACGGAACATAGCAAATCTTGTTCTTGAAAGACTTTGCCAATTTCAAATTGCTTTTATCTAAAGCCAATTCCAAATTGTAAAAGCTGGTTGCAAATCCACAAAAAGTTTTCACCAATCACCTGTGCATAACCCGCTTCAGTTGCGTACCTTTTGAAGAAAAAAGCCTCGCGCATAATGCACATTAACACATTAACGTTCTTTTAGTTTAAAATCCTAAATTGCATCCGGGTGGTGAAAAACCTCGATT
>JALFYG010000117.1 GCA_022784805.1 Spirochaetales bacterium | reverse complement strand
AGTGTTGAATACATCCATTGTAATGATTCTCCTTGTATTATTACAATGGTATTATGCCGATAGACAACGGTGGATCTTCTTTCCTGTGTAAGAATTTGGCCTGAGATTGTCGGCATAATTATTTTGTCGGTATAATGCGCATTATCCCGATATCGGCATAAATCTACGTAGTATCCTCTACACCAGAACTGTCTGTTGCCATACCTATACTTCAGGTTTGCATAGTTGTCGAATATCATCAGGCTGCTCTTCCCCTTCAAATATCCCATGAACGTCGATACACTAATCTTCGGCGGAATTGACACCAACATGTGTATGTGGTCGGGGCAACATTCCGCCTCGATTATCTCTACTCCCTTACGGTCGCAGAGCTCTCTTAAGATTTTTCCTACTTCCACCCTTATCTTGCCGTAGATTATTTGTCTACGATATTTTGGTGCGAAAACTATATGATATTTACAGTTCCAACGGGTATGAGCTAAACTTTCTTCACTCATAGGTTCTCCTTTATAATCTCGGTGCAACTGGCAGTCGCACCTTCATTATGGAGAACCTTTTTTATTTGCATAGCTAAAGCTTTTATCTGACTCCCCAGCCGAGCTGGGGGTTTACTTGTTCCAACAATGTGGCGGATAGAGATGATCTATCCGCCAAACTTTAGAAGTGTAGTGTAAGTGTCTCTTCTTTGTTATCGATGGAGTAGTGGATTATTGTCTTCTCACCTCTCTCTACTCTGAGTATTTTACCATCTTTCCAGATATGCCTCAGCTTTTTGTACTCTTCTATCTCCTCGTCTCCGTAGAGGGAAGGGTTATCTGAAGTGAGGAAGAGGCCTTTATTAAGGGCATCGAATGTGGCAAGCATCATCTTCCTCTCTTTAGATAGATGTATGTTGTCTCGTCTCAGGAAGAATACATCCGGATCCGTTATGAATGCACCCTTATTCAGCATTCGTCTATAGTAGCTTGTTTCCAAGGCTCTCTTTGTGCTTGGTCTCTCACTATGGATAAGCTTCATCCATACCTTATCATCCCAGTCAAGCGTAACATCACAGGAGACCCTGCAGTATTCAGTCCTACCAAAGGCAGCTCCGAGAGGAACTCCACAGCCAAGAATTAGCTTATTCTTGGAGAGAGATCTCAGATAATCCATTCCCATGATCATACGCTGACTTCTTGTTTCATTCTTTTTTGCCTTTGGTGCCGCTGCATATAAGAAGTCAAGCTTTACAAGGTCAAAGCCCCATTTGTTATAAACAGTGTCAAAAACATCAGAAAGGTATTCTTGAAACTCCTTATTGTCTATATCGAGAGCCCAGAAGCCAGACCAGTTGCTTCCACACTTAAACTTCTCTCCATCAATATCAAGAAGCCAATCCTTGTGTTCTTTGAAGATTCTGCTTTTCTCTTCGCATACAAATGGAGCAAGCCATAGGCCTGCGATGTAGCCTTTCTTATGTATCTCATCGACAAGGGTCTTCAAGCCATTAGGAAACTTATTCTCATCTATCTGCCAGTCTCCTACGGCAATTTCCCAGCCGTCATCTATTTGGAATAAGTCTCCTTTTTCAAGGATTCTTTGGCATCCCTTTAAGTCATCTTTTATGGATCCTTCGCTAATATCCTGATAGCGATTATACCAAGAGCTATAGCCAGCAAGAGGCTTTGCCTTTATCTCCATATTCATCTCAGAAAACCAAGAAGCGAAGACTTCTTCCTCATTTCCTTCTTTTATATAGAGATCAAAGAGATGAAACTCTCCTGAGTATTCCAAGTTCTCCACGTCTTTCTTTATCTTCAGTATTCCTTTGTTTGTATCGAGAAAGAACATGGTCCAACCATAGCATTCGTCCAAGGAAGAGAGAAGGGTGACGTTATCTCCATTACGGATAGTCATATATGTGTATCCATGCATCTCTCCATTCTTTCCGCTATATTCAACAAAAGAATAGTCACCATATAAAGGAATACTATAGTGGTCTACGATAACCTTAGGTGTTCCCTTGAGGCCTCTTTCTTTTCCTCTATAGTCTTGTTCCTTTGAATAAGTCCATGTCTGGTAACCATTAAGAAAGAACATATCGTCTTTGGAGATATCTAAGTCCAGATATCCTTCGACACTTTTGATGACAGCATTATTAAAGCTTTTTGATAGATGAAGAGTATGAGAAAGAGTCTCTCTTCCTTCCTCTATCCTTTCCTTGCCATTCTCTATATATTCTACTTTCCATCGAAAATCTTTATTTATCATAAGCCCTCACATCAAATACTATTTTCTCTTCACCTAGCTCAGAAGAGAGGGAAAGAGTTCCTTTTCCTATCTCTCCTTTTGTCTTAATGATCACCCCGCCCATTCCACCTTCGAGAGTGATTAAGTCAAAGCCAGCGTTTTCAATAGCCCCGCTGGTTTTGATGGATAATGGAAGCTGGGCATATGGAGCAAGGTTATTATTTTCATCCAACACCCTTATTCTCACCAATGTCTCATCGTATCCATTTCCCTCATACAAAATAGATGTTTCTGTTTTTATCTCAAGGTGTAGGGTAGAGGAAGGAGAAATAGTCACACTCTCTCCTTCCTTTCCATTCCATATACCTTGGAATCTCCACTTAATAGATTCTCCACCCCAGCCAGAGACGTATTTGCCAAATAAAGCTGCACCATCGCTGAATGTCATTTTATAGCGGAGCATAATGAAGCCAAGCTTTATTACATACTTCAAAGGAAGGTTCTGGAAGCCATACTCAACGGCGGCATTTAGGCAATCTTTGACTCTCTCTGCTTTCTTTTTGTCATACCCTTCGTCTACTTCCAATAGGTTTCCGATTGTGTCGTTAAACTCCATTGGACCATGAGGTAGGGAAGAGTAAGGAGAAGAAGAGAGGGATGTAATCTTCTTATCATTCTTATAGACATCAACTCTTTCAGCGTTGGTGAAGATCCATACCTTTCCCCTAATTCCACCGTTATAGTCCCCGATATCCATACTAGAGGAGACATGGATGACTTCTTTTTCATCACTTTGACTGGCCCATAGGTATCCAGCGTCTTTAGGATTCCTGAAGCTATCCATTACACCGTGGTAACAAATCCTGTCTCCAGACCCGAAGTCTTTATGGGTGGCATAGTCTGTCATACACCACTCTATACACCCTATGTGGTTATTGTCAGAGAGGGCATCATTGAGAACACTAGCGTGTCTCAAAGCATGCTCTTGGCGCCTCTCCCAGTTGTCGAAAGGCTTTGTGGGGAACATATGACCATTGGCTTCTGATATAAGAAGAGGCTTATCCAACACTTTTGTGACTTTCTCTTTCTTCTTGACTCCAGGATTATTTCCAGTGTGTGAGAAGTCGTTATAACTATAGATGTCTTCCAGTAGTGAACTCTTTTCCAAATACCTTACACCACTGGTTGGACGGGTAGGATCCAGAGAGTGGGCGACTTCATTTGTTCTCTTATAGAACTCGTCATCATCCTGGGACTCATTTATTCTTACTCCCCAAATGATGATAGATGGATGGTTTCTATATTGAAGAACCATCTCTTTTGTGTTTTCAATGGCTCTTTCCTTCCATTTCTCATCTCCTATATGCTGCCATCCAGGAATCTCAGTAAATACCAAGAGTCCGATTTTATCGCATTCTGAAATAAAGTATTGACTCTGGGGATAGTGGCTGGTTCTTACAATATCGCACCCCAGCTCATACTTAAGCTTTCTTGCGTCTTCTCTCTGCATCCTCTCTGTTGCTGCATACCCTATATATGGGAAAGCCTGATGACGATTGAGGCCCTTGAGAAATACTTTCTCTCCATTGAGATATAAGTCTTTGCCCTTGGCTTCAATTGTTCTGAAGCCAAAGGAAGTGTCTTCTGTATCAATTACTTCTCCTGAGACTAAAAGTTTTGATCTCAAAGTATAGAGCTTGGGAGAGCCAGGTGACCAAGGAGAGACGGGGAGGGAAGAGAGGGAGAGTGTGGTTCCCTCCACATTTCCTTTTGTTATTACTTTCTCTCCATCCAATAGCTCATATTGGATTACATAGTCATCATCTCCATCTATAGTATATTGAACATTAAGGGAAGAAGTTGTTTCTGTGGAAACAAATACATCTTTGATGTATGACTTGTTTTTCTTGATTAGAAATACATCTCTATAGATGCCGCTATATGTCAGATAGTCGATGACAAAGCCAAAAGGAGGAATATCCTTATTCTCTCTGCTGTCCAGTTTTACTTCTATAATGTTTTCGCCTTTCTTTATATGTTCTGTCACTTCAAAAGTAAAGGCTGTGTAACCAGAGTAGTGGATGCCAATTTCAATGCCATTGAAATAGAGAGTGGCTATATGGGCAGCCCCTTGGAAAAGAAGAAAGATTCGCTTCTTTAAGTCTTCTTCTCCAAGAGTGATGACCTTTCTATAACCGGAGATCATCTCATATAGTTTTGGATCGCTATAGTGTAAAGGAAGCTTTTGTGGGTTATGAGGGAGTCTTACTTTCTCCGCCTTGTCAAAACCATCTTGGTAAGAGGATGTAAAGAGCCAATCATCATTTATTCTAATCATGCTTTGATGATAACACGTCGTGAAAGTTTTAATACACTAAAGTCCTTTTTCCTATCCAACTTATTTTTGATGATTCATCGGAGAGGAAAAAGGAATTCTAGTAGAAAGTATCACTTCTCTTTGTAGAACAATGCCCTGAGTGAGTTGGCAACAGCCAAGAGGCTTACACCAGTATCAGCAAAGACAGCAAGCCACATATTTGCTATTCCCATCAATGCAAGAATAAACACAAGAGCTTTCACAAAGAGGCTGAAGACAATGTTTTCTTTAACAATTACATCTGTTTTATGGGAGATGGCAATTGCTTTTGTTATCTTGGAAATATCATCATCCATAATGACACAGTCTGAAGCCTCGATGGCGCTGTCACTTCCCACGCCTCCCATTGCAACTGCAACATCGGAGGAAGCTAGGGTAGGAGCATCATTAATGCCGTCTCCAACATACATTAAAGTGCCATCTTTCTTTAATTTTTCAACCATATTCAGCTTATCTAATGGGAGAAGCTCTCCATAACACTCATCCATTCCTAGCTTTTCTTTAGCTTCTTCAACAATCTCCTTTCTGTCGCCACTGAGGATAACAAGCTTCTTCACACCAAGTTTTTTCAGCTTCTCCATTGTAGTCTTGGCTTCATCCTTGATTTTGTCGGAGATGACATAGATGCCCAAAAGTTTATCTTCTTCAACGACATAAACAAGGGTTCCTTTGTCTTCGACATTAGGGAGGCCTTCCAGAACCTTCTGATTTCCTATCTTTACTCTCTTACCATCAAGAATACCCTCTATGCCGATACCCTTGATTGTGGTGACATCTTCTGCTTTCTTAACCTCTCCCTCAGTAAGTGCCATAAGAGCAGTTGCAATAGGGTGGGTGGACTGGGCTTCCAAGGACTTTGCCACTGTAGCCAGGTGCTCTTCTGTGGTTGATAGATTCTTTATGCTCTGCACAGAGAAGACACCCTCAGTAAGAGTTCCTGTCTTATCGAAAGCAATGGATGAAATATGGGACATCTTCTCCAAAGCATCATCGCCTTTTACAAGTATTCCATTCTTTGCTTGGGCTCCCATTGCTGCAAAGTATGTCAAAGGGACAGAGAGAACGAGAGCGCAAGGGCAGGAGATGACAAGAAGCATTGCAGCTCTGTAGATACTGTCTGACCAGCTGATACCAAAGAGAGGAGAGATGACAGCCAAAAGAAGAGCGGAAATACAGACAACTGGAGTGTAGTAGCGGGAGAATACTGTAATAAACTTCTCGCTTCCAGCTCTCTTTCCTTCTCCCTTCTCAACAAGCTTCTTGATCTTTGAAGCAGTTGAGTCTTCATACTCTTCAATGGATTTGAGTATAAGAGTGGAGTCGCCATTGACAGAGCCAGAAAGGATTTTGTCACCCTTCTTTACCTTGATAGGTACGCTTTCTCCTGTAAGAGCCCTGGTGTCAATAAAGCCTTCGCCTTCTTCCACTGTAGCATCCAGAGCAACCTTCTCTCCACTTTTGACTCTGAAGATTGTTCCTTTCTTTACTTCTTCAGGTTCTACTTCTTTCCACTCATCACCAATGAGAACTTCAACGTTATCTGACTCGAGATCCAAGAGTTTACCAATGGAGTCCCTGCTCTTATTTGTTGCCTTATCCTGGAAGTATTCTCCAATCTGGTAGAAGATCATTACAGCGGCTGCCTCTTCAAAGTTCTTTGTGCATAGAGCTGCAATGGTTGCCAGTGCCATCAAGAAGTTTTCATCAAAGACTTTTCCCTTTGCTATATTCTTCAAAGCTTTCCAAATAACGTCATAGCCTGCAATTACATACCCGATAATCGCAAGGATAGGGAATGAGAAGACATAAGCCGTAATAAGAAAGATAACAGAGATAATGGCTCTCTCAAGGGTATAGGTTTTCTTCTCTTGGAGAGATGAGGTATGGAAAGCAATTGTAGGGACAATTACTTTCGATACTTTTATTATCTCTTTTTCTGATAAAGAAGATGTGACATGAAGCTTATCTTTCTTGTCAAAGAAAGCTTTCTTAATTGATTCCTCTTTCTTAAGGCCCTCAATAAGTTTGTCCTTGTCTTCACTATTAATAGTAAGAGTAAAGACATAGTCATTTGCCTTCAATGAAAGGAACTCCATTTCGTCTTCCACATCTTTACATAGATTAATGATCTCTTCGTCTGCGAGTGTGGTTGTGAGGGTAAGTCTTCCTTTATGGAAGTTGAAAGATACTTCCTTTATATTCGGATTCTTACTTAATTCTTCTTCAACTTCCATGGCGCAGTCTTCGCAGTCGATGGAAACTTTATAAGCTTTCTTTTCCCATTTCTCTTCATCAAGAAATACTATTTCGTCTTCAATATCCTTTGCTTTCTCCATAATCTCTTCTTTTGAGAGAAGTGTGGTTACTGTAAGAAGCTTCTTCTGGAAATTGAAGTCAGCATCCAATACATGTTTCTCTTTCTCCAATCCTTCCGCAACTTCCCTGGCGCAGTTTGCGCAGTCAATGTCTGCCTTAAGGCGGAGAGTGGAGTAGTGGATTGATGAGTCTATCAATTTCTCCAATTCACTGTTTGAGAGATTGGAAGTAATGAGGACAGAGTCTTCTTTATAATCAACTTTTTCTATTTTGTTGGATTTTAATAAGGCATTAAGTTTATCTTTGTTTATAGATTCTTTCGGATAACAATAAACCATATGATCCTCCAATATATGAATACTTGCTCATATATTCATGCATTTATAATAAGAAGTCAACAAGAAACAAAGAATATTTATTTTTAAAGTAGTCGATTCGTTAATATTTGATTAACAATTTCTTTGTAAAACATAAATAAGACTACTTTGGAAGAGAAAAACGAATGAAAAGAGTTTTGAAATATATAGTGGCGTTGTTATTGATTGCTGTTGCTTTTATGGCTGTAGCTTGGTTCTATTCAACAAGAGAAGTGGACACTTATACTTCTCCTACGACTCCTGTGGAAGTTATCCTTCCTGAGAGCAGGGTGATCAAGGAGAGTTACACAGTTACTGGTTATATTGAAGCAGAAGCTATGGTCCCTGTAGTTCCTTTTGTTTCCGGTACCATTCTTGAGTATTATGCCGAGAACGACATGAACGTAAAGAAGGATCAGGTTCTTGCTGTCATAGATCCTGAGCCATATGAACTGCAGCTTAAGCAGGCTGAAGCTGCATATTTGGCTTATGAAGCAACATTCGAAAGAGTTTATAATCTTTATGAAAAGGGAGCAGCAACAAAGCAGAACTATGATGAAGTAAAGGCTCAGAGGGATGCTGGAAAGGCTCAGTATGACCTGGCCCAGCTGCAGCTCAGCTACTGTTATGTAGATTCTCCTGTTGATGGCACCATCTTGATGTCCAATGGAGCAGTAGGCTCTATTGGAACTTCCGAAAGTCCAATTGCAGTCATTGCTGATTTGGATAATCTAATTGTCAACCTGAAGGTTCCTGAGAAGTATTACTTGGACATTAGCTCCAATAATGAGACACTGAAGGTTAACGTAACAAGAAAGGTAAATGGAAAAGAGTACGCTACTACCGCTACTCTTATCTCAGTTTCACCTTATATCGACCCCACCACAAAGACTTTCAGCGTAAAGGTTAAGCTTGATGGAGACGTTTCATTATTCAGACCTGGAATGATGGTGGACGTGGAGATTATCTATAGGGAAGAGGAGGTTTTGTCTCTTCCTCAGAGCGTAAAGAAGCTGGACGGCAGCCTTTATATCGTGGCTGAAGATTATAACGGTGGATACAAGGCAAAGTATCTGGAGTTGGAAACACTCCTCGGAGATGACGACTACTTCCAGGTTGATGATAAATACAAAGATACAATGTTTATATATAGGGGACAGAGTAAGGTACTTGATGGACAGCCTGTCACAATAACAGAGGGTTACTGATATGATGCTATCTAAGTTTTCTGTCCGTCATCCTGTAATAATCGGGATGATCCTTATAGCACTTACTGCATTCGGCATTTTTTGTGTAGCCACTACAAATGTTGAATTTGTCAGTGAGATAAATATGCCTCAAGTCTTTGTCGTCTCTGTTTGGCCAGGGGCCAGCAGTGAGGACATTGAGAAGGAAGTCATAAACATTCTTGAAGATGATTTCGTCACTCTTTCAGACTTCAGATCCGTCACTTCCACTGCAAGTAATAGTGTTGGAATAACAATTATCTCCTTTGCTGATGGTGTCGACCCTGAAGATAAGATTCAGGATGTAAGAGATAGAATCAGGGAATTGGAAGACGACCTTCCTGAAGACTTGTCAGGTCTTCCTCAGTGTATGGTTGGTGGCTCTGCAATGCTCTCCACAGCTACTTTTGCCGTCTATGGCGGAGAAGATATCGGGGCAGTATCAAAATACGTTGAAGATGAGCTGAAGCCTAGGCTCACACAGATAGATGGTGTTTCAAAGATCGATGTCTCCGGTACAGCAGACGCCAGAGTAAACGTTGAACTGAGAATAAAGGATCTGGACAGCAAGGGAATTAACCCTCTGGCTGTTTACCAGATGCTTGGATACTCAAATAACTCCATTCCTCTTGGCTCTTCTATGTATGAAGGAAAGAAAGTAAACCTTAAATATGATGGAACTTTCACCTCTCTTGATGACTTGAAGAACCTTCCTGTAGGAGCATCTGATGATGGAGACATCATAAGACTCAGCGATGTTGCCGATGTTTCAATATCATATCCTGAAAGAGATTACTACGTAAGAAGTGATGGACAGGATGTCATCGTCGTGGACGTTTTCAAGCGTAGCGATGGAAATGCCATCAAGATTACAAATCAGATTGAAGAAATACTTGCAGAGTGTGAGAAAGAGATAGGCGGTGCCATCACCTTCAAGATGATCGCTGAAGACAAGACAACTGTCTCCAACTCTCTCAGCACTGTCATCCAGTCTGGTGTCTTGGGTATCTTGATTGCCATTCTTGTCATCTTCTTATTCTTGAATGACATCCGTGCCACAATGGTCATAGGAGTCTCCATCCCTCTTTCCATCTTCTTTACCTTCATAGGCATGAAGATAATGGGACTTACTGTAAACATCCTTTCCATTTCTGGTATGGTTGTAGCCCTGGGCTCCATTGTAGACGCATCAATTGTTGTCATCGATGAAACCTACAGGTTCTATCAAGATACAAAGAATGGCAGGGCCCTATACTCTGTCACCCAGTCCATCGACAATGGAACAGACAAGGTCGGTATGTCTGTATTGGGCTCTAACCTTACTACAGTCGTTGTATTTATTCCTATTACAATGATCTCAAGCTTGGTAGGAAAGCTCCTTCATGACATCTCCATTACCTTCATGATTAGTATCCTCTCTTCTCTCATTGTCGCTCTTGTTTTCGTTCCATGGCTCATGAAGAAGTTCCTGAGGGAAGATGCTGAATACAGGGTGCCAAAGAAAAAGAGCTTTGTCGTGAAGGGCGTAGATAAGCTTGAAAAGTGGTATGGTAAGGCAATTAACAGCGCCCTTAAGGATCCATTCTTTATCATCCTTATTTCAATCGGTATCTTGTTTGTCACCGCATATACACTTCCTCAGCAGAAGATGGCATTCATTCCATCTACTGACAACAGTGACTTCAATATCAATATCACATTCCCATATGGATACACTCTTGAAGAGACAGACAAGGGAATGAAGATGGTTGAAGAGATTGTCAACGAGTATCTTCCTCAGGATGACGTAAAGACATCCATTACATATGTAGGACGCCAAGCAGGAAGTATTCTTTCTTTGACATCTTCTCCAAACGAAGGTGGAATACACGTAGTCTTGGTTCCTGTAAAGGACAGAGACTGGGATATTCATACTGCCATCAATGACCTCCAGTATATTCTGGAAGCAGAAGTTCCAGGAGCTGAAGTGGACGTATCAAACGGAGGATTCGACAGATACGTCAACCTTATGGCTGATGGTGGTGGATTTGGTATCACTCTCACCGGAAGCGACAGCGATGAGCTGTATACAGTTGCCGAGGGTATAAGGGACTACCTTAATACAGACC
>JALFYG010000111.1 GCA_022784805.1 Spirochaetales bacterium | reverse complement strand
TTCCGAAATGAAGTTGCAGGCGTCACGATAGGCCTCCGACACCTCCCTGAAAGGGGTGGCGTCGTCGGTGTAGATCCTGTACTTTGCCGTGATGACCTGCTTCATGATATTATTATAGCCTAGAAAAGCGCAGGAATAATCCACAACAATCAGAAATTCTTTTGGTCTGCTCCTCCCACGCAGCAGAGCCAGCGGGGTTTCCGCCGACTGAAAAGAGGTAAAATATGAACTTTATTACAGTACTGTCTTTTTTGCAGTACTAAAAGATTTGGGTGCTGATATTAGAACTGAAATAGAAACAAATAAGGGTAGAGTGGATGCCATCTTAAAAACAGCAAATCATATTTACATTATTGAGTTTAAATGTAACCAAACTGCAGATGTGGCATTAAGTCAAATACATACTACTGGTTATGCTGATCAGTTTAAAACACGGGACGAAACTACAGTTCACCTTCTTGGAATCAATTTCTCAAAGGAAGAGAAGAATATTGATGATTGGAAGGAAGAGATTCTCTGATAGTGTCTTTTCTGTAGAACTATATTGTACTAATAAAAAAAGCCAGAACTTGATTTCTCAAATTCTGACTTCTCTTTACGGCCAGTTAGGCTCGAACTAACCACCTAGTGCTTAGAAGGCACTTGCTCTATCCAGATGAGCTATGGCCGCATTCCGTTGTTTCCAACTTTTGAAAGTATATGAGAATCACTTTTTCCTTTCAAGTCCCTTTTACGACATTTTTGAATGTTTTGAAGGTTTGTGGGGTTTGAATCTAAGTATTAGTTGCCTTTTCTAATATCAAGTGAGATTTTTTCCTGAAATAATAAAGAGCTCCCACTGTATCAGCAAGTATCCACCCAATTGGAACAGACCACCATATTCCATATACACCTATAGATGGAATAGAAGAAACTGTATAAGAGAGAAGGACACGGGTTCCAAGGGATATAATCGTCAATATAAAGCTCATTCCAGGCTTGCCTACAGCTCTATATAAACCGTAGAAAAGGAACAAGAAGCCTATTGCAGCATAGAATGCCCCTTCAATTCTCAGGTACCCTGTTCCCACATCAATAATCTCTCTTTCATTACTTCCAACAAATATTTTCATTAAAGACGGAGAAGCAATGAATACGACTATAGAAATAAGGATTGAGAATAGAAGGGAAGTAATAAAAGCTATCTGCATTCCTTTCTTTATCCTTTCCTTTTTGCCTGCTCCATAGTTTTGTGCTGTGAAAGTAGAGAATGCATTTCCATAGTCTTGGAGTGGCATATAGGCAAAGGCGTCTATCTTTACTCCTGTAGAGAATGCCGCCATTACAACTGGTCCAAAGCTATTCACTCTGCCTTGCACCATCAATATCCCCAGATTCATGACAGATTGCTGGAGACAAGTAAGGAAAGAGAAGTTTGTCACTTCCTTGATAGTCTTTCTTTCAATGAATCTAAAAGAGAATCGTGATTCCTTCGATACAACCAAAGTATAGATAGCGACCCCGATACCAGATATATACTGAGAAATGACAGTTGCTTCCGCTGCTCCCTTTACGCCTCTCTTGAGTCCAAGTACGAACCATAGATCCAAAGAAATATTCAATAGGGAAGAGAGAGCAAGAAACACCAGAGGTATTGTAGAGTTCCCAAGAGCCCTCAAAAAGGATGAGAACCAATTGTAGAGAAAGACTCCCATGATTCCAGAGAATATCACCAAGAGATATTCTCTCATCTCAGGCCATACTTCTTCCGGTACATTCAATAGATGCTTCAAGGGATTTAATATGGAATATGAGAGTAGGGTAAGAACAATGGAAGTAATAAGTACAATGAAGAAGGAAGAAGATGAAGCCTTTCTCAGTCCCTCTTCATCCCGTTCCCCGAACTTCATGGAGAAGAGGACTCCACTTCCCATGGCAAGTCCCAGGATTATTGAAGTGATGAAGGTCATAAGAGAGAAAGATGAACCTACGGCCGCCAAAGCGTTCTTTCCCAAGAATCGACCGACGATCATGGTATCTGCAATATTGTAGAACTGCTGGAGAAGGTTACCCAAGATCATTGGAAGGGCAAATAAAAGCATGCTCTTTGTAATTGGGCCTGAGGTAAGATCTTTGGTCATAAGAGTATTATGGAGTCTTCTTTCTTTTTGTTCCATATAGAAGGGCAGGGTGGGTGGCCCTGCCCAAATGGGGTAATACATTGTACTGAAAAAAAAACGCTTCTCTCTCTTCACCTCCTCGTATAACAGAACGTCTACATTAATAAGAACAGCGTTTTCCTCGATTTGTTTAAAAAAAAAGTCAAAAAAACTAAGATGTCCTTAGCTGT
>JALFYG010000062.1 GCA_022784805.1 Spirochaetales bacterium | reverse complement strand
ACATACAAAAGGGGCAAATAAAAGGGAAAACCAGCAGAAAACGTGCCATTTCTGCTGGTTTTGTGGGTGTTTAAGTATATTTTGATTGGAATTACGCCAGTCTAGGAGAATTTAGTACATAACTTTTGCACTTGTTGTGTTATATACAAATAAATCTCCATCCTGAAAGTTTGGATTTCATCGTCTTATTGAATTATGTACTTAAATGCAGCAGTAAGGCTTTTGCCCTTCCATTTCTTCGATACATTTCTATCTGTCTCAGTCTCAATGGTCGCAAGTGCTTCGCTCTTGCTTCCAATACTTACATCAAGGTACTTCATTGTCGTCTCCAGGTTTTCGTGTCCCAACAGGAAGCTGACCTTCACGACATCGATCCCATCTTCTATCCAGTGCGTCGCCTTGGCATGTCGGAACTGATGGCAATGAACATCCAAAGGTACGTCACTGCATTTTTCATGAGCTTTTTTTGCATATAATTTCAATCTTTTGTCCATGGCTGGTTCCGTCAGCTTCCTCTCCTTTCCTTCACCCATTGGAGAAAAGAACAAATACGAATCAAGCTCAGGCTTGTTGCCATGGAAACGGAGTATGTATGCCTTCAGGTTGTACACGACTCTTGGAAGCACATAGGCAACCCTTTGTTTTTGTCCTTTTCCTGTAATGATTATGAAAGGCTTCCTGCAGTCCAGATGTATGTCCTTCAGCCTGAGGGAGAGTATTTCGTCGATCCTGCATGCAGTGGAATACAGGAGCATGAAGAAGCAGAAGTCCCTCAGTCCTTTTTCATCATTTGTGTCAGGAGCATTGAGTATCGCACTTACCACCTCTTTGGAAAGGCCAGTTACCTTCTTTTTCGTGACAGGAAGTCTGTTTATCCCTTTGGAGGCCTCATAAAGATGTGCATTTGAAATGTCCTTCCCTTGAATATATTTAAGGAATGTACGTATCGATGAAAGCCTTATGTTGCAGGTGTCTGCACTGCAACCGCGTTCATCCCTCAGCCAGATCATCCATCTTTTTATCGTATCGGAATCGAAGTGCTTCCATGAGAGGCTGTTGAAGCCGACACCGTCCTTTTCCAAGAACATCATATATAGTCTTATGGCGTCCCGGTAGGATTTCAATGTATGAGGGCTAGAGGACAGGAAGTCGGGTGCATATGAAGTCAGGAATCCATTGATGTGTCTCAATATAGTTTCTGCATCATTTTTCTTCACGGTCCACCTCCAATATCTTCACGATATCATCCAGGGAATCGGACGACATTCTCTCAATGATGTCATACAGGCCGGGTGAAACGGTGTAATAGTAAAGAGTGGACCTTATGTTGGAGTGTCCCATGGATCTGGCAAGGATGTTTATGTCGCGGATGTAGCGGAAGGAATCTCCGGACCAGCTGTTGATGTTTTCGATGGCATAGTTATGTCGCAGATCATATGGTAAAGGATGATGCTTCTGTTTTCCGTTGGCTCTTTCCCTGCATTCCTTGAACGTTTCCTGCACCCAACTGGCGCTGTAGGTTCCTCCTCTCGGCGATTCAAAGAAATATTTTGCCTTCTATCTCTGTCTTGTTTACTTCTACAAATGGAAGGATGTCTGGAAGAATAGATTCTTTCAAATCATTTATGACACGAAGAATTGTGTCATCCATGTCATCAACACCAGTGACGGTCCCGTCATCTTTGCCCCCTATGTATATGGTCCCTCCATTTGTGTTCAGAAAGGCGACGACATCTTTCGTGACTCTTGGATCATTCTCTTCTTTGTATTCTTTATCGTATTCTTTATATACGGTCATTGCTTTGCCTTCCTTTCTTTCTCAATGATATCGAGAAAGAAAGAGAAAGCAAGAAAGAATCATGGTGTTAAGTGGTTTCATTGTCTTGTGTAGGATTGATTGATTGTGTCGTCTGTTAAATAGGAGAGATTCATTCAATAAGAGGATTTGATATCTTCTTTTGTTGTGACTCGGAGTTTTCTCTTTGAAAGGTTTTCTTCATTAAAAGGAACAACTTGATATATTCACTGTTCTTTTTCTTGGATAGAAGATATTTAAGAGCATCAATATTTAGAAAACGCTCGATTCGGAGGCACCCTCCCTTCAATAAATACTTCAATCTCTCTATTTTATCTTTGGAAAGATTAGAGAAGTCTGAAGCCTTGAGAAACCTAACCATATCATCCAGATATTGGGAATCCTGAAACTCATCATTTTTATAATTGATGTCGACAATTATTTTTCCTTCTGTGTTTAAAAAACTGAGGTATTCGTCATCCTCAACTGATTCTGGTACATGGATGTAATAAAGGGAAGAAGGAAGCTTCCCGTCAGATTTCCTTATGACTCTTCCTATTCTTTGAATCCTCTGTAGCTCCGTAGATGTGGAGGACATAACTACTGCAACGTCTGCATCGGGAACATCTAGTCCTTCGTCCAAGGCTTTACAGCATATAAGGATTCTATTTCCTCCTTCCTTAAATGCCTTGAGACTCTCTTCCTTTGACTTTGTATCCATTTCGCCATAATACTTCAGGACTTTCATTCCTGTTTGCTTCAGCTTGTCTGAAAGCGCATCCACTTGATCGATTCTTTCTGTAAAGACAATGGTTTTTCCTTCCGTATATCCGATTATGCCTAGAGCCGCCTTGATTCTGTTGTCAGTCCTGATAATTATGTCTCTTCTTTCTCTTATCAGAGCTTCTAGACTCGAAGCTAATTCGTCTTCTCCACGGTGATACAAATAATCCAAGATATCCATGAGGGATGCGTTGATCTTCTTTAGTATCGGATATAAATCATAGATTCTTCCAAAGGTGAATTGTATGTCCCGAGAAATAATATCATAAGCCTTGCTTTCTTCTTCATTGAAGTGAACTGCAACATTGAATACTACAAAGTCATTCACGATACCGTCAGACAGGGCGTCTGTGAGAGTATAGTGATAAAATACACTGCCGACATTGGTAATAAGGACGGAGTTCAATGTCCTGACTTTTGTTGTAGCAGATAACCCCAATGAGTGGTAGAGAGTATCATCATAGTATCGGGATAAAAGAAAGTCGAAGATATGACTATTGGCGGGGCTTCCGTAGTGATGGACTTCATCCAGGATCAATAATACATGCTTTTGTGCCTTGAATAAGCTTAATACCAATAGACTTTACTATGTGTTGAAGGCTTTTCTTGCTTCAGAAGGAAGTAATGATGACGAAGTCGATGTTCTTGAAGCTGATCTTCAAGGTTCCTTTGCATCTGTTGCCGCCATCAGAAGCCTCTATTCCAAGTATTGCAAAGAGAAGGTTGCCTTCAATAACAAGTTTGTCGTCAAAGAACATACAGCAGATTATTTTGCGTTCATGTCCCACCTGTTTAAAGTGATGGGATACTCTGGTTGGGTTATTCTTTTTGATGAAGCAGAGTTGATCGGGCGTTTTGCAAGAAAATCCAGAATGTCTGCTTATTCGACTATTTCGCAGTTCCTTCTCCCTCCTTCATCTTTTGATTCTGTCTCCTCTATATTTGCTTTCTCTTCTTCCTATACAGAAGAAGTAATCGGAGAAAAAGATGACTATGGATACTTGGATCTGATGGATATTGATGAGAGTGCAAAAGAAACCATCAAGGCTGTTCTTGATAAAATAGTAGATGCAGAAGAATTGAGAGCACTTACAGAAGAAGAACTCACTTCCTCCTTGAAAACCATTGTAGAGATTTATTCTTTGGCTTATGGAAAAGATTATTCTCCATATACAGAGAAAGTAATCGACACAGCTTTCTCTGCGGGTTATCTGTTGCGAACAAAGATAAGAGCTGCCATCGAAGCCTTGGATCAGATTTCACAATATGGAGACACAGGGGATATATCTGCTTCAAGTCTCGCTTCCGATAGTCTTTCAGATACCTTGGATCAACTATTGGATTTTGATAATTGAAAATAGGAGGATGGTCTCGGACCATCCTCTGCAACTTTTATTCTTGGTACTTAAATCCTCCGTAGAGTATTCCGTTTCCATATAGAAGAAGAGAAGAATCTTCTTCTTTCGTGACCTTTAGTCTTGTCTTATGACTGAGAACCATGTATTCGTCTCCTGGAATCATTGTTTTCTCTGTTGTCTCATCGATAAGAAGAAGGATGGAATCATCATTTCTTTCTATTCTGAGCCACTCTGGAAAAGAAGAAGTGGTGAATAGAGTCCATGGATCTTTGTTTTTTACTTGTTCTTTCTCTGGAATCATGGAAACGATGCTGAGAACAATGAATACAATAGAGATCGCTATTACATAGATCCTGATAGAAGAGAGGGACTTCTTAAGAGAACTGAAGTTCTCTCCCCATTCTTCATTCTCTTTTTCTTCCATGGATAGAATTCTCTCTTCCAAGTTGTCGATTCTTTCGTTTGTGTACTCAAGGGTCAAGGGTTGTGTTTTTGTATCAGTCATTTAAAGCTCCTATGAGGAAATAATCTCTCCTGGTAGGAGCCTTGGGGAGGGGTATATATTACTCGTGTATCTCTAGGGGAAGATGATCGGGATCAAAGAAGAATGTCATTCTCTTCCCATCCTGGGGGTCTATTCTTATCTCCTCGGTTTCGATTCCTCTTTCTTTGAGTTCAGCCACTGCAGAGATGATATCATCAACCCTGAAGGCCAAGTGCCTTAGGCCTGCTGCCTCAGGGCGTGTGACCCTAAGAGGAGGATTCTTCTCTATAAAAAGCTCTATCTCTATATTGTTACCAGCATCGAGGATGATGATGGTGTCATTCCTTTCTTTTCTTTCAACTTCTCTCTTTATCTTGAAGCCTAGCTTATCGACATAGAAGTCTTTTGCCTTCTCGTAGTCTGAGGATATGATCGCCACATGGTGTATTTCTTCAAATAGCATGGTCCTTTATTTCCTTGATCTCTATCTTGTTCTTTATCTCTTCCATCTCTTCTTTCTCAACCCTTCCCACTTCTCTATGCTTTGCATTTGCAGTTCCAAAGGCAAGGGCAAGAGCTAGAGACTCTTCAGGAGGCAGGGAAAGAGAGAGGCCATAGGCAAAGCCAGCGAGAGTGGAGTCTCCGCTACCAATTGTTGAGACTACATCAATATGAGGAACCTTTATTTCATATTCCTTCCCATTTCCTTTGAAATAAGCGCCATCACCACCTTTGGTGATGAGAACATTCTCTGCTCCAAGTTTTTGGAGCTTGGAAGCAAGAAGAGAAAGGGGAGAGGTGTAATCATTAAAGAGGCCTCTAATTTCATTCTCATTGGGCTTAATAAGGTAATAATTACCTGGAAGAGAGGACTTCAGCTGTTTCTCTCCTGTGTCCAAGAGAACCAATGCCCCTTTTTCTTCTGCGATTTCAGATACCCTAAGATAGGTGTCGGGAGAAACACCATCAGGAAGAGAGCCAGAGAGGATGACTATGTCATCTTTATGAATATTCTCCTTAAGACT
>JALFYG010000022.1 GCA_022784805.1 Spirochaetales bacterium | reverse complement strand
AGAGAGGGTATAAGGAGAGTGGATGGAAGATATATATTTCCCCTCTGTCTTCTCTCCGTTCACCCTCATATCCACATTCCAAGGAATGGTGGAGATATAGAGGCTATGGGAGGCAACAGGAGAGAGAGTCAGATTTATGTCCCTTTCCTCCCCTATTTCCATTGTCTCTTTCTTATCTTCATATCCTGATGCTGATAGGGAGAATGTATGTGTGCCATTCTCCAATACAACCAAAGGAGATGAGTCTGTCTTAACGCTGCCATCTATGGAAATGGATGCAGATGATACATCCACATTTATTCGATGCCAATTGTGGGATGGAGAGAGAAGAAGGGACGTAAAGTAATCTGTCAAAGCTTCTTCTTCATAAGAATAGAGTGATGTGGTGTAGTATGCTTTTCTTACACTCTCTCCATTAAAGAGAAGTTCTATCTCTTTGATGGTGCCTTCCCCTTCACTCTTGATATAAATCAGAGCATCCAAATTATTAGTGAGCATCAGATACTCATAAGTATCTTCGTCCCCTTGGCGCAATAGTGATTCATATTCCGTGAATGATAGATTTACTCTTTCAATATCTAATTTCTCAGGACGAGTAATTGAAGCGGTGATAAGGGAAGAAAGGGCGGAGTAATTCTCTTTTTCATAGTATTCCGCCTTTTTCTTATCTGTCTTTATAGTCTCACTTAGCGTCAGGCGCTCTGAAACAGATGAGACCACGTTCTCTTCATTCACATAGGGCATGAGAGAGATGACGCTATCTACCAAAGATACATATTCTTGATTTTCTCCCAGCACAGTATAACGCCAACTCTCTGCCCATAGGGGACAGAGAGTCAAGAGAAACACCAAGAGGGCGATTAATCTTCGATTAAAGATTATTTTCTTTGGCGTAATGGAGATAGCTTTCGATAAAGTCGTCAATTTCACCATCCATGACAGCCTGGATATTTCCTGTGCTGTAGTTTGTTCTGTTATCTTTTACCAATGTATATGGCTGGAAGACATAGGATCGGATCTGGCTGCCCCATGCAATGTCCTGCTTTGCAATGGCGTTGGCTTCCTTCTCCTTCTCCTTTTCCTTCTGATAATACTCATAGAGCTTTGCTCTGAGCATCTTGAAGGCTACATCCTTATTCATGTACTGGCTTCTTTCATTCTGACACTGAACTACGATTCCTGTAGCATAGTGGGTGATTCTGACAGCAGAGTCTGTCTTGTTGACGTGCTGTCCGCCAGCACCTCCAGCTCTATATGTATCGAGTCTGTAGTCTTCAGGTTTGATCTCTATTTCAATGTCATCATCGACTTCGGCAGATGCATAGACAGAAGCAAAGGATGTGTGTCTGCGCTTTGCAGCATCATATGGGCTTATTCTGACAAGTCTATGGACACCAGCCTCACCCTTCAGGTAACCGAAAGCATAGTCACCGGATACCTTCATTGTGACGCTCTTGATTCCACCTTCGTTTTCTTCAAGGTCCAATATCTCGCACTTAAAGCCGTGGCGTTCTGTCCATCTTGTGTACATTCTCATGAGCATACTTGCCCAATCGCTGGCCTCTGTTCCGCCGGCTCCAGAGTGGATTGAAAGGTATAGGTTGTTCTTGTCGAACTTACCATCGAGAAGAGTCTTCACCTTAAGAGGTCTGAACTTCTCTTCAAGAGCAGTAATCTGATTCTGAAGCTCCATTCTCAGGTCTTCATCTTCTTCGCTCTTATATAGCTCGATAAGCTCCCCAAGGTCATCGATTTCCCCGATGATCTCTTTCCAAGGGTAGTAGCTGTCTTTAAGGGAGTTAAGGCGCTGGAATGTCTTTTCTGCATTTTCTGGATTGTTCCAGAAATCAGGGGCACCTGTTTCTTCTTCAATCTTCTTTATTTCTTCTTCAGTCCCCGCCTGTTCAAAGACGCCTCCATACGTTGTAAGCTTCTTCTTTTATGTCTTCAAACTGAGCTTTGTTTTCAATGAACATATATATTCTCCTATTATCTTTTATTTTCAGGGTTACTCTTTTTTCTGTCCCTGTATTCTCATAACCAATCTATAGGTTACCGATTCATCCACCTCTGCTTCAAGAGGGAAAGTGAAAACAATCTTTCTGCCCAAGGCAAATTCTTCCTCTCCCAAGGCTGTCACTTCCCTGGTTTTGAGAATCTCTTCCGTGAGAGTGAAAGTGGATGTGCTGGAGAAGATCATCTGAAGATCTTCCTCCATCTTTGATGAGTATTTGACAGTCTTTGCCTTCACCACACCCTTTGTCACCATATCCATACGCTGTTCTGGTCCTGATAGGGAAGCGTCATCCATTGAAAGATAAACGACCAAAGAGTAGTTACCTTCAAGCTTCTTCTGGCTATTGTTGGTCAACAATACATCGAGGATGAAGGTGGAAGCCCTCATTTTATAGCGCTTAGATAACATGAAAGGCAGTGAGATGTTATCTAACTGGAATTCTATTTCACTTCTTTTCTTATCCAGAGGCTCATACAGGAACATCTCATCCTGGGTGCTCCACTCTTTTCCTTCTATCTCGATGATATCTGAGAAAGATTTGTTAAGAGGGGCGTCAGGTATATTTCTATCCAAAGGAAGGCGGGAATCGAAGATATTGATCAACTCCGGAAGATAATCAAATTCAGGAGATGAAGCACCCTTTGGTGATATTACCGACAGATATGACTTATTGGACATCACGATGTCCGGGCGCTGTATATCTTCCCAATCCCACTCTCTATATGCAGGTGCTTCCGTATACTCCATAAAGAAGCTTTCCGCACCGATTATGCTTTCCCAGAAGCTGCGTCTTGTTCTGTAGCGCATAGGTGAAAGCTGGACATCATGAATAAACAGAGGTCCTGTGGCCACATTAAATAGGGCTGTAGATACATCTTTCTTTAATAATCTATTAGTTCTCGACTGAGTACCTTCTGCCAATGTGATGTATCTATTATAAAGGTAGCGATAGTTTTCATTACGAACCAAAAGCTCGTTAAAAGTAGAGAACGAGTATTTGACTCCGTCCCTGCCGTACCAACCTTGTGGGAGGTACCCTGGAGTCTGGGCAGGAATATCTGAAACCAAAGTTGTGGGGAAAGAAGAGAGGATATCGATGACCAGGTTTCCTGGTTTTTCTCCCACACCTTCCCTTTCTCTTCCAAGTACAAGTTGGTCGATGTTGAGAAATACTGCCCTGTCGTGGCTCCCTTGTCGCAGTGAAGCCAATACTTTTTCTTTTAATTCTTGGTATTTTATCTCACCCTTGCCATAGGCCTCCACCAAGAGGGAGACAGTATCATCCATTGGATAGATCTTCTCTTTTCTTCCAAGTTCACTCATCAAGAAAGGCTCGGAGAAAGATGTGTCGCTTCCTTCCCTATAGGTTGAAATTACGACATTATCTATTCCAGCATTCTTCAATAGAGAAATATAAAGTGGTTGCCACACCTGGCCATAAAAAAAGGCTGTGGTGGGAAGCACCCCATACTCATGGCGAATAGATGATGTGAGCCTCTCAATCTGAGAGACTCTGTCTTTAGGAGGGAGAAGAGAGAGAATAGATTGGGACCAAGATCCTGTAAGAGGATCAATTTCCCCTCTCTTACAAAGAGTAGATACAAGGGATCTGTATTCAGGTCTCTCTCTTTGGATATGTTTCATCATATTTGATGATTGATAAAGAGAGAGGCGATGCCCTGGATTATTGTACATAAATGAGAGTACCGGCTCATAAACAAGCGCCAGCGTCTTATCGAACAAAGACGCAGGCGGTGTTTGTAAAAGCGTAAATAATCCTAAGGCTAACTTCAAATCTTATCTCCTGATGATACACTTCTGAGGGCACTTTTCAGCAGCCAGAGGACATGCACTCTGATCCTTTGAATAGTCATTTACAGAGAGGAATCTATCTACTGTAAATGGAGAGTTCTCAACCTTCAGCACGCACATCTTACAGCCAATACATGCCTTTGAGCAATTCTTCTTTGCTTTTCCTCCGGCTTCATGGTTGTTACATGCAACAAGATACTCTGCTCTGTATGGGACAAGTTTGATTACGCCGTTTGGACAGACTTTGGTGCAGGCACCACAGCCTACACACTTCTCTTTGTCGACCTTGACGTCTCCGTTTTCATCATAGCTGATAGCCTTTACAGGGCAAACAGCCATACATGAACCCATGTGGAGACATCCTTCCTTACAGGCATTTGGTCCCTGGAAGAGAAGAGAAGCGGCATTACAGTCCTTGATTCCCTGATACTTATAGTCTTCCTTGGTTACGTCCTTTCCACCCTGACAGAATACAAAGGCGACCATCTTTTCAGACTCTTCGACGCTGACACCCATGATCTCACCCATCTTGTCGGCAAGAGCCTTTCCACCAGGAGAACAGAGGCCAGGCTTTGCTGTTCCTTCTGCAACTGCTGATGCATATGCAGAACAACCTGCA